>JAIRXI010000398.1 GCA_031268395.1 Tannerella sp.
GTTCATAAATTTCTCCATAAAACCAATATTTCCCGTGCCGATATTTGATTGTGTATTTTGTTTGTTTTACTCATCTCGTTGGTTGTTTGCGGCATGGGCTACAAGCACGCGCCAGCGAGGTATTCCATTTATCCGGCAATTAACCAAATTATGCCCAAAACAATACATAACAATCCTCCTCCGCCAAATTTTATTCGGGCAAAACCCCTGCCCCAAAAATTGGCTGTCCCCTGTATTTTTTGTCTATTGAAAGTATGTCCTTTGAAGACCCAATCCCAATTAAAAATAGAAGATAACAACATGAATATACCAACCCATACGATGAAAAAACCGAAATATTTCGGATTTTCTTTGAGTAAGTTCCCTGTTCGTTCAAAAATTTCCATAATACAGCACTTTTAATATATCGTCTTTTGTTTTGTCAATCTTTTTCCAGTGAATTTTTATTTCAATATATCCCCACCAATTTTAGCGCCCATTGCATATAACGTTCCGGCTGTCGTTCCGTTCGTATTTAATTCGGCCCCATTATAAATTTCATCGAAATAACCCTTTATTGCGAAACTTATCGCCTCAACAGATGAATTATTATCTTCAACAAAATTTGGTGCATAAATACCTGTGCCCTATTTTAATGATACAAAACCAACATAATCTTCTACCTGTAAATTATTGTCTAATTATTGCCTGTATGACTCTGTCTATTTTGTGAGTTCCGGGATAAAAGACTGTGCGAAACGATCGCACGCATATCCGGAGAGTGCCGACTGCCGCAATACGGCTATCGTCTCCGTCCCCATGTTGAACAGCAGGTCGACGATGCTCAGGTTCGGGAGAAAGCCGTGTCTCCCGCTGAAGACCTGATAGTAAGGCTTCGGGAGAAAATAGCTGTCCGTGCCGGGATGTTTCGGCCGGATGGATTCGCGGAAGTCGTTCGGGACGGAAGACTCGTAGCGCGAGGTAAGCCGGACATCGGGCCGGAGGTCTGCCAGTTCGCAGACCAGTTGCCGGAGCGCTTCGCTGAAGTCGAACAGAAAGTCAAATTTCCGGGCGTAAAACGGCGCGAAATCGTCCCTGTAATATTCGAAAAACGAACTTGACCCGTAGGCCGATACCAGCGCCTGCCAGTGGAGGTGGCGCCAGTGTCCGTGGTCAGAAATGCGGATGTCCCTGACCGGACATTTCTCCGTCGGAGGTTTTTCGACGGGCACCGTCAGTACCTGTATGCCGTTTGCACCGGCAATCAGGCAACGGTTGCGGTACGTCTGTTTCACGTAATTTTCCGCCGCTTCAAGATAGACTGTGTCATACGGCAGCAGTTTGGCATAATACTGTACCGGCGCCAGATAGGCCTGAGAAAGATAGACTGCCGCCATCAACGAATCTGCCTGAAAATGCGTTTACGATCTTTGCTGAACCAGCAAAACCAAACGTTCCCCACGACCGCCTCTCCGGGGATCAGACCCAGATGACGGGAATCCACGGCTTCGTCCGGATCGTCGGACAGCATCCAGTAATAATCCTGCCGAAAAAGATACGCCGCCACCTCCCTGCCGTCCATCCACAGTCTCCCGTCGAGCACCGACACCCTGCCGTCCGTCTCGCGCCGAATGGCGTCCCGGTACAGTTTCAGGGAAATTGAATCCGGGCGGCAGACATAGCCGCGGAACGGAACCACAAAGGCATAACTTGCAGATTCGTCCGCAAGCGGTTCCATTTGCACGATGGACGGCAGGCGTTCCCGGATCATCTGCTCTTCCCCGGCCGTCAGGCGGACGGTCAGGCTTTGCCCGTCTTCCGATACATTCCGGCAGGGAATCTCCAACTGCTTTAGGATTTCCAGCAGCGGGATGCTGATGTCTTTCCGGAAGCGGAACAGGCGATCCGGTGCGGGAGCGCCCGGGAACCACCGTCCGCCCACCCGGAAGCCGCCCGGGGCGATACATACCGTGTCGCCGGGCATACCCGCGCTACGGCTGAGCAGCAGTGACGGACCGGCATTGCCGGAAGGGAGGCGGAACAGGACGGTGCGGTTGCGTCCCGGATTGGCCGCACCACGCACCTTGTTCACCAGCACGCAGTCGCCTTTTTGTAGTGTTCCGCCCATGGAACCGGTCAGGATACGGTACGAGCCGGCGCAGAAGAAGTGCAGCCCCGTCACCGTCAAGATGGCCGGGAGCAGGCAGCCTGCGCAGGGCAGTGATCGACGCGCCTTCCCTCTCCGGTTCATGCGGATTTCATCCTTGAAACCTGATTTTCCTCAGTCCGCGTGTGCCGTCCGGAACATCCGCCCCCAGCGGATCCCGCCGTTGAAGAGGTTGCGATCCTTGTCGATCGAGAGCCAGATCAGGATGGGTTTGCCGACGATGTGATCTTCGGGGACAAATCCCCATGAACGGCTGTCCGCACTGTTGTGACGGTTGTCGCCCATCATGAAGTAGTAATCGTAGCGGAAAGTATAGGACGTTTCCAGCCTGCCGTTGATCAGGACTTTCCCATCCGGGGTTATTTCCAGCGTGTTGTGTTCGTAGTTCCGGATGCAGCGGCCATAGAGCGCCAGGTTCCGTTCGTCCAGCGTGATGGTGGCTCCTTTCTCCGGTATCCAGAGCGGGCCGAAATTGTCGCGCGTCCAGCCGGTATGGTAGCCGGCCGGATATACCGTGCTCCATTCGTCCTTTTCAATCTTCACCTGTCTCACCGTCGGCATTTTCCTGACCATTTCCAGGGCCTTTGCCGTGAGCGGCATGCAGTACACCGGATTGAAACGGCCTGCCTGGTCAGGCACGAAGCCCAGGTAGGCCAGCAACTGACGGTAGCTGGCGTTGGCGGAAAGCAGGTTCCGGTCGCTCCGGCTGACGTCCAGCAGGCGGAACTGTTCTTCCGTCAGTACGGCGCCGTCCGTTTCCACGTAATAGTTGAACTGCACTTTCCCCGGATGTTCTGTCGGCGCGCCGTTGATGAAGAGCCGGTTGTCGACGATTGCCAACGAATCGCCGGGCATGCCTACACATCGCTTGACGTAGTTCTCGCGCTTGTCTACCGGACGGTAGATCACGTCGCCGAACCTGCTTTTATTTGCCAGGATCGTCTCCCGGCCATACTCTGCGAGCAGCGTGTAGTAGTCGGGGTTCGTCATGTTCAGCGCAACCGTATCGCCGGCCGGGAAGTTGAATACCACAATGTCGTTGCGTTTCACCGTGCCCGTCCCCCGGACCCGCTTGTAGCCCCATTCCGGCCAGTCAAGGTAAGACTTGCAGTTGAAAAAGGGGATCGTGTTCTGGACCAGGGGGAACGATATCGGCGTGTTCGGCACCCGCGGGCCGAAACTCAGTTTGCTGACGAACAGGTAGTCGCCCACCAATAGCGTTTTCTCCAGCGAGGAACTGGGTATCTGGTAGTTCTGGAATACGAACAGGTTAATCAGGTAGACGGCGATCAGTGCAAACAGGACATCGTCTATCCATTCCAGTGCGTCGTGCACCTTCGAGTTTTTCGACCTTTTCCACGCCCCCCAAGGGATAAAGCGGGTCAGGAATATGTCTGCCAGCACGGCCAGGCCGAGTAGTAGCCACAGGTTTTCCATCCAGAGGGAAAACAGAATGTACAGTAGCGACCAGAAGCAGAATCCGATCCACTGTCTTTTTGAAATCTTTTTCATTATATATATGTTTAGTTGTTACGATCGTGTACGAAGCCCGTCCGGCTCTCCAATTGCAGCATGTCTTCCATGCCCAGCCATCCCTTTTTCCCGGCGGCGAACTCGGCGGCGAGCACGGCGCCCAGTGCAAACCCCGACCGGTTTTTGGCCTCGTGTACGATCCGGATGCAGTCGACATTCGAATCATACATCACCTCATGTGTGCCGGGCACTTCGCCTTCGCGGATGCTCTTGATCACCAAGTCGGCCGGATCACCCGTTTCGCGAAGCGTCCATCCTTTTTTTCGTTCCAGCCGGGCGGTCAGGTCACCAGCCAGCGTAAGCGCCGTGCCACTCGGCGCATCCAGTTTGTGTATGTGATGCGTTTCCGAGAGGCGGACGTCGTAAGCCGGAAAGCCGTTCATCAGCCGGGCCAGGCACCGATTCAGGGCGAAGAACAGGTTGACGCCAATGCTGTAGTTCGAGGCATAGAAAAACGTCTGTCCTTCCCTTTCGCAAATGGAGCGGACTTCATCCATCCGTTCCAGCCAGCCGGTTGTCCCGGCCACCACGGGGATACCCGCCTCAAAACACGCCATGAAATTGTCAAACGCGGCTACCGGGGTCGAAAATTCAATGGCCGCGTCCGCGCTCCTGAATGCTTCGGAGCGGAAGTCGTCCCTGTTGTCCACATCAATGATCGACACGATCCTGTGCCCCCGTTCCCGTGCAGCCGCTTCGACGGCCCGGCCCATCTTCCCGTATCCTATAATTGCTATCTTCATCTGTCAAGTTGTTAAAGTCCCGTGCCTTCACCTGTTTTTATGCGGCAAAGGGATGCAAATATAAAGATTTTGTATTAGATTTGGGCATTTAATCTTGAAAGGAATGCAAAAATGGAACGTTTACTGCATTATGTATGGAAGTACGGGCTTTATGACGGGGGCAACCTGTACACGGCTGACGGTCTTCCGATCACGGTGCTCGATCCCGGCGTCCGGAATCCGGATGCGGGACCGGACTTTTTCAATGCCAGAATCCGCGTTGGCGACATTGTCTGGGCCGGGAGCGTGGAAATTCACCGCAGGGCGTCGGAGTGGCACACACACCGTCACGACCGCGATCCGGCATACGATTCGGTCGTCCTGCACGTGGTCGAGGACGACGACGCACAGGTGCGGCGGACGGATGGCGAAGTAGTCCGTCAGGCCGTGATCCGCGTGCCTTCCGGGGTGAGGGAACAGATGGAGTGGCTGCTCTCGCGCGATGCGCCGGCGCCCTGTCTCGGCCTCGGCCGGATCCGCGGGATCGAGCCTCTCCACCTGTCGGCCTGGCTGGGCGCCCTGGCCAGTGAACGGCTGGAGCGGAAGACGGATACCGTCTTTGCGTTGCTGGAGCGTCACGGCGGCGACTGGAACGAGGTCTTCTACATCACGCTGACGCGCAGTTTCGGGTCCGGCGTCAACGGCGACGCCTTTGAACGGCTGGCCGAAAGTCTCCCCTTCCACTGTATCTGCAAACATCGGGACAGCCGCACGGCCGTCGAGGCGCTGCTCTTCGGTCAGGCCGGTCTGCTGGCCGGCGTCTGCGGCGACGACGCCTACGTCCGGATGCTACAGCGGGAATATGCATTTTTACAGGGGAAATACCGTCTGCTGCCCCTCGAGGGCTTCCTGTTCAGGAAGCTCCGCATGCGCCCGGCCAACTTCCCACACGTCCGGCTGGCTCAGCTGGCCGCCATCTGGTCGGCCAACGACACGCTGTTTTCCGAAATCCTGGAAGACTGCCAGCCAGCGATGCTGAAAAATCGCTTCCTCACGGCCGTCTCTGCCTACTGGGAGACGCACTTTCATTTTGGGGCCACCTCGCCACCGGGGAAAAAGCCGGTTGGTGCCGACACGGTAAACGCCGTCCTGATCAACGCGGTGGTTCCCGTGCTGTTTGCATACGGAAGGAAACAGCGGCAGCCGGCATACGCCGCACGTGCGCTGCAACTGCTGGAGGAGCTTCCGCCGGAACGCAGCAGACTTGTCAAGACGTTTGCAGATGCCGGCATCGAAGTGAAAAGCGCCGCCGATACGCAAGCCCTCGTCCAGTTGCAGCGCGAATACTGCGAGAAAAGGAAATGCCTCTACTGCCGCATCGCCTACTGTCTGATCCGGAAGTATGGCAGGATATGAAGCAGACAGGCCAGGATGTGCAAACCTGTTAAAAAAATGTGATTGCTTAGGCACCTTAAAACACGGCAAAAAAATATAGAAAAAACGGTTACTTCTTTTTTTCTCTTTGTGTCATGAAATTTTCAATATGCAAACAACAGACTGGAAAGCAAAATGTAATCTTCAAACACGCAAAAGCAAGGAGTTGAAAAAGCGGATCAAAGAACTCACAAAAAGTCGTGATGAGCGGAAAGGCAAGTCTGTCCAACACAGGGAACGGGCAGATAAATGGGTTGCCGATTTAAAAAAATCAAAGACAGATTAAACGGAATCATGCAACAGGTTTGATTTTAACATCCTGCCATTCTGCGGCCGTTTCGTAAAACCGGCAATCCGATTTTTTGCTGTAAGACATTTTTTTCGAGTGCTTCAGGCTGCTTACTATTTTACTCAGAGCCAACGGCTTTCCGTCAGGCACAAAGCCGTTTATAACTGAGGCGCCACAGAAGAAATAACCGGATATCGTCTTGTGCCGGCCTCGCTTACTCCCGCACCTGTGCTTCATCCGTTCCCGCACTTTAGACAGGCGGATGTATCCCCGACTGACGGCTGCGACATATAGCGGAAATTGTTTCGGTTCATTTACGGATTATTACGTTAAATGATTGAGTTTAAGAAATTATTCCTTGTTTACTTTGCGCCGATGAAACGCAGATGAATAGAAGGCCATGTGTAGAATGATTTCCATATTGACTGTGATACGGTTCCTTTTCAAGGTCATTGCCGGCCATGCAGCGAAAGCATCCATGTTGATGACTGACGGGTGGAAGGTGGGGGACTGTGCGGCCGACGCAACCGAACAGCCGGCCGCGCCGAAAATCATGGCATGTGCGTATCCCGACCATCAGAACCGACTTCTGAAACTTTGGCCTCATACCGCACGCAACGGCATTTAACTTTGGCTCCGCCGTTTTTGAGCGGAGTCTGACAATTGACTTTTATGCAAGTATTTTTTTACAGCCAACCATTTTAAATTATTAATTGATATGATTTATATGAGATTTATTTTTATGATATTATGCCTTGGAGCCGTATCATGTTCGGACGATCTGTATGAGCCTGCGACCAAAAGTTCGGGCTATGTCAATACCGTACGGAAAGATGATATTTCCTTCAAACTTTCTTTGCTGAACGAAGAGGGGAAGCCCGCCACGGTTTTCAGGGAAGGAGAGAATTTCAGTTTTCGTTTTGAAATGGAAAATCTGCGGGAGAATGATAAACGGGAATATCCCGGACAACTGTTGGGTAACCTGTATGTAAACGGATTCAGCCATGTATTCAATCAAAACGGGGACTGGGTCGGAAGTCCTTTTTCGGAAGGGGGAGCATGTACTAAAGAACTCAGTTCTTTCCCTTTTGAAGGGGACAACCGACCGGATGTGACCGTTCCGTGGAACGGTTCTAATGAAGAAGAGTGGTGGAAATACAGATCCTGCGATTTCACATGGAGCGCTCCCGCCGTATTGCCGAAAGGAGATTATTATACCGGTTTTACGTATACCTTTAACTATCGTATCACACCGAATACATGGGTCGAAACAGGGCCGGTTACAATGAGAATTGATTTTACAGTCGAATGAAAGAACATTTTTATGACATCAAAAACATGATTGCAATGAAAAAGAGCATTCTGGTATTAAGTATTTTACTTGTCGGTATGACAGGTATGAACTCGTGCGATGCGGACTTCATTGAGCCTGCAAGCAGAAAGACGGGATATGTCAATACCGTAAG
>JAIRXI010000418.1 GCA_031268395.1 Tannerella sp.
CGGCATTGAGGCCAGTTTGACGGACCTGGATCCCAACCAGATAGAGTCGGTTTCCATTCTGAAGGACGGCGCGGCTTCCATCTACGGCGCACGCGCCGGCAACGGGGTTTTGCTGGTTACTACCAAGCGCGGTATCGTCCAGAAGCCTACCTTCACGCTCAATACGTCCTATACCCTGCAGGGAGTCACGGACCTGGCGAGAACACAAAGTTCGGGACAGCGGACGCAGGTTGCGCGCGAATCACACCTGAATGCCGGACTTCCGGAAGAAACGGCGCCGTATACGGCAGAAGCGGTAGAAAATTTTTTTGCAGGGAACAATCCGGCCTATCCTTCTTCCGACTGGTATTCCTTTGTCTTCAGGGACTGGGCGCCGCAGCAGAATCACAACCTGTCCGTTCGCGGCGGCAGCGAAAAACTGAAGTATCTCGGCTTCTTCGGCTACCAAAAGCAGGAAACCATGGTCAAAAAGAACGGCGGAAACTACGAGCGCTTCAATGTACAGTCCAATATCGACGCACAGATTACGTCGAGGCTTATCCTGTCCGTCGATATGTCCGCAGTGTATGAAGACCGTCAGTTTGCCGCCCGGTTAGCCAACGGACACAACTGGTTCTTCTGGCAAGATTTATACAGTACCAATCCATGGTTCCCGACCACGTTACCCGATCCCACCAAGCTGTCTTCCGGCGGAACCGACATAGGAAGCGTCGCCATGAGCTCCAACATGGATATCGACGGATACAGACTGAGCAGAGACCGGGATTTGCGGGGAAGCGCGACGCTGTCCTACGACATACCTTTCATCGAGGGACTGAAGGCCAGAGCCTTTGTCAATTACAGAGACTGGCAGCAGTATGTCAAGAGTTTTACAAAGCCTTACGAATGGTACACCTATAACTATGCATCGGATACCTATACGCTGGCGGGAAATTTCAGGACATCGGCCGAAGACAGTGAAAGCATCTCATTCAACCGGCAGCTGACGCAGCAGTATTCGCTCAACTATGACCATACGTTTAATAACGATCACCATGTGACGGCGCTGGCCATGTTTGAAAGCATGGACTTTGCGGGGAACAATTTCTCGGCGGGGCGCCGTGAATTTTTGACGCCCGAAATCGAGCAGATGTTTGTCGGTTCGGCAGCCTCTCAGACGGCAAACGGTTCGGCCAGCGAATGGGGACGGGCGAGCGTGATCGGACGCATCAATTACAGTTACAAAGATCGGTATCTGCTGGAAACCATTTTGCGTGCCGACGCCTCGGCCAAATTCCCCAAAGATAAAAGATGGGGTTATTTCCCCGGCATTTCGCTCGGATGGGTGATTTCGCAGGAAGGATTTATGCAGGGTGTAAGCGCCGTTGAGTTTCTGAAACTGCGGGCCAGCTACGGCTCATCAGGTAATGACGGCGTGGGAAATTTCCAGTATCTGAACGGTTATCAGCTAAGCCGCATGTATCAGTGGGGCGACCGGTTTGTCAACGGACTGAATGTGACCGGCATGGCCAATCCGTTGCTGACATGGGAAAAGATGAAGGTCTATAACGTCGGACTGGACTTTGCGATTCCGAACCGCACGCTCTACGGCACAGCGGAAGCTTTCTACCGTACGCGGGAAGGGATTCCGGCCACGCGCAACACCTCGCTGCCGAGCACGTTCGGCGCCACGCTGCCTACGGAAAATATCAACAGCCTGAACGACCGCGGATTTGAACTGTCACTGGGTACGGCAAAAAGCAGCCGGGATTTCCTGTACGACGTCAGCTTCAATATTGCCTGGTCGCGGGCCAAATGGGATCATTACGAGGAACCGGACTATGAAGACCCCGACCAGAAACGGCTGGAACAGAAATCCGGACAGTGGACGGACCGTACCATGGGGTATGTCTCCGACGGGCTGTTCACCAGCCAGGCGGAAATCGACGCCCTGCCCTACGAGTATACCATCGTGGGCGGAGGCAATACGGCGCTCCGTCCGGGAGATGTCAGGCTCAAGGACCTGAACAGCGACGGCTTGATTGACTGGAAAGACCAAACTGAAATAGGAAAGGGAACTGTGCCGCACTGGACGTATGGTTTGAATGCTATGGTTGCGTATCGGGGTTTTGATTTGGTTGCCCTGTTCCAGGGCGCTTTCGGATATTCCGTTTCGTACGGAGGTACTTTCGGCAGCACGGATACGTACTACAAATTGCGCTGGACGGAAGTAAACAACAACCGTGATGCGCTGGTAGCAAGGCCTGGAGGCGTTTACGGAGGCGGAGGCTCCGATTACGTCGTGAAATCGGCGGCCTATCTGCGACTGAAGAACGGATCGCTGGGATATACCTTGCCCAAACAGTGGACGGACAAAGCCGGAATTGAAAAGCTGCGCCTGTACGTTTCGGGCACCAATCTCTTTACGTTAAGTACGCTGAGCAAGTATTACCTTGATCCGGAAGCGCAAAGCGGCAATGTAAACATGTATTATCCGCAACAGCGTACCGTCAGTTTCGGACTGAGTATGAATTTTTAATAACTACAATAACATTGATCAATATGAAAAAGATACTGTTATATTTGATATGTGCGGCAGGGTTGTTGAGTCTGACTCCATCCTGCGTGAATGATGTACTGGATAAAAAGCCTTTGGATATTATTTCCGAAGATGCGGTATGGAACGATCCGAACCTGGTGGATGCGTACCTGGCTCACAAATATGCAAGGATGTCGATCTTTCAGTTTGACCGGGCGAATTTTGAGAGCGTCGACTATTGGGCGCCATTCTTCGCATTTGCGGTTTCTTCCACGGTGTCCGACGAATCGGGCAGTCCGCTATGGGGATCCGTCGAAAATGCAGGCGGATATAAATACAATTTGACCGTTTCCGGCGGTTTGCTTGAATGGTGGAACGATGCGTATGAGATTATTCGCCTGGTGAACATGGCGATTGAAAATTTGCCGGAAAGTTCCAACACTCCCGACTTTATAGCCAGTCGCACAGGGGAAGCCCGTTTCCTGAGAGCGTTCAACTATTTTGCGCTGGTCAAGCGTTATGGCGGCGTTCCCCTGATCACCAAGGTGCTCCAGTTGGATTCGCCGCAGGAAGAACTGTATCCCAAACGCAATTCCGAAAAGGAAATCTACGATTTTATCATTGATGAAATGGATGCCATCGAGGAAGACTTGAAGGGAATTACCGAATACGGACGCGCCGGACAGGGCGCCGCGCTGGCGCTGAAATGCCGCGCCGCGCTGTATGCCGGCAGCATCGCCCGCTATGGCAAGGTACAGATGGACGGCCTGCTGGGCATTCCGCAGGATCTGGCGGCCGCCTATTATCAGAAAAGTATGGACGCCGCGCAGAAACTCGGAACGCTCGGTTATAGCCTCTACAATGCGGACGCCGACAGGGCGACAAATTTTAGAAACGCCTTCCTGAAGAAACGGAATAGCGAAATGATTTTTGCCGAGCAGCATGATGAGGATCAAAACAACTGGAAGTATGATTTTGTACTGTGTCCCAAGCCGCACGGCTATGACGCCGGCATGACCGTCCCCGTATACCTGGAAATGGTCGAAGAGTTTGAATATAAGGATGGCAGATCCGGCAAGCTGGATCGCAACGCCCTTCAGACCGGACTGTGGAGCATGGAGGAACTGTGGGGCGACAAGGATCCACGCTTCCATGCTTCCGTCTGGACCAACGGGACGCCCTGGAAAGGCGGATTGATCGATTCGCACTACGGCATCATTGGAAGCGACGGCGTACTGTACGAAGACCAGCAGGGTGCATACGAAGGCATTCCGGCACGCGGGAATCAGAGTAACAACAACCGCGCAACTTTCGGAACGTGTTTCGGCGTATTGAAAATGCTGGACGAAGCCTCGGACGCGAACCTTCACGAGCGGAGCGGCACGGACTGTCCCGTCTTCCGCTACGGCGAAGTATTGCTGAATCTGGCCGAGAGCGCGTATGAACTGGGCCGGACGGC
>JAIRXI010000425.1 GCA_031268395.1 Tannerella sp.
ACAGATAATCCTCCTTATCCTGTGATGAAAGAGCGGATACGGCTACAGGAAATAAGGTAATGAGGTTTGCCGGAGGGATCATGCTGCCTGCCTGCTACTGAGGTTGTTTTGTTATTAAATGGAGGTGGAAAGGAGGTCGTCTGTCCGAAACGAAGGTTTGCCGTGAGGCTGTCATCAAGCACTTCGTTCCATGAACACATGGTTTTACCGGTGATCCATTTTATGCTGTCTGTTATGGGGGAAAAAAAGTGGGTAAGCTTACTATATCGCGCCGCTACGACCTGCGTACCCTTGCTGCGGTCAAGCCCTGGGGGGATTCCGAGGGAGCTGGCCGTATAGGACTTACCCGGCTGCAAAGATAGCCATTTTTTTTACACCGGCACGAACTTTTTTATTCCCATCGAAAAATTATGTACTTTTGCGCCCGGTACAGTTTCGTGCCCGATAAAGTATTTGTGTCAAAAATATTTACAAATGAGAACAATAGAACGTTTTTTGAAGTATGTGGCAGTGGATACGCAATCCTGTGATCACGTGCCAACCTCGCCGAGCACATCCGGTCAGCGGCATTTGGCCGAAATGCTGGCGGAGGAACTTGTTCAAATCGGGATGCAGGAAGTAGTGATTGACTCGAACGGGTATCTGATGGCAACCCTGCCTGCAAATACGCCGAAAGGACATGCTCCGGTAATCGGATTTATCGCTCATCTGGACACCAGTCCCGACTGCCCCGCCAAAAACGTCAAACCGCATATTGTCACTTATACCGGAAAAGCGATTGTACTGGATGATGCGAAACAGATGGTACTGTCGTCGCTGCTTTTCCCCGAACTGGACAGGTATATCGGCGAGGAACTCGTTGTGACGGACGGCGCCACCCTGCTCGGTGCGGACGACAAGGCCGGTGTGGCGGCCATCGTTTCGGCCATGGAATACCTGACTGACCATCCGAATATTTCCCACGGGAAAGTCCGGATTGCCTTTACCCCGGATGAAGAGATCGGCCGGGGCGCCGACTTTTTCGACGTAAAGCGGTTTGGCTGCGAATGGGCCTATACGGTGGACGGCGGAGAGCTGGGAGGGGTGGAATACGAAAATTTCAATGCCGCCAATGCGACGGTTACCATCCACGGACGCAACGTGCATCCCGGAGAAGCCAAGGGGAAAATGATCAATGCCGTGCTGGTGGGGATGGAACTGAATGCCGGTCTGCCGCCCGGCGAACGTCCGGAACTTACCTGCGGACAGGAAGGATTTTATCATCTGGCTCATTTTTCCGGCAACGTCGAAAAGGCGACGCTCACATACCTCATTCGCGACCATGACCGTATCTTGTTTGAGGAGAAAAAATGGATCATACAGTGGACCATTCAACAGTTAAACCGGAAATATCCCGGATGCATCACGCTGGAAATGAAAGATCTTTATTATAACATGCGTGAAATCATAGAATCAAGAAAGGATATTGTCCGGCTGGCCGTCGATGCGATGCGGGCGATAGGCGTCACGCCTACCGTGAAACCGGTTCGCGGCGGTACGGACGGCGCCCGTCTCTCCTTTGCCGGGCTGCCCTGCCCGAACCTGTTTGCCGGAGGAGTAAACGCACACGGCCCATACGAGTTCCTGCCCGTCCAGTCTCTTGAAAAAAGCGCGGAAACCATTGTCCAGATAGTAAAAACAGCATAAAAAAACAGTTTGACAAAATGAAAAAAACACCGTTTACGGATCTTCATATTTCTTCAGGTGCAAAGATGCACGAGTTTGCCGGGTACCTGATGCCCGTCGAATATTCAGGAATTATCGGCGAACACCTGGCCGTGTGCCGGGGAGTGGGCGTTTTCGACGTGTCCCACATGGGCGAAATCCGGGTAAAGGGGCCGAATGCGTTTGCCTTCCTCCAGCACGTCACCTCCAATGACATCTCCCTGATACCCGTCGGCAAGGCGCAGTACAGTTGCTTTCCCAACGAGCAGGGCGGTATTGTGGACGACCTTGTCGTCTATCATTACGAAGACGACAAATATCTCCTGGTAGTGAATGCTTCGAATATCGAAAAGGATTGGGACTGGTGCGTCGCTCATAACGGGGCCGGCGCCGAACTCGAAAACGCTTCGGAGCGAATGGCGCAACTGGCCGTCCAGGGTCCCGAAGCGACCCGGGTGTTGCAGCGCCTCACGCCGGTCGACCTGTCGACCATCCCGTACTATTCCTTTGTGACCGGCGAGTTCGCCGGCTGTCCCCGCGTGATTCTGTCCAATACGGGCTATACGGGTGCGGGCGGATTTGAACTTTATTTTGAACCCGCACACGCGCTTCCCGTCTGGAATGCCATCATGGAGGCCGGCCGGCCGGAAGGCATCGTGCCCGCCGGACTGGGCGCCCGCGACACCTTGCGGCTGGAAATGGGGTATTGCCTCTACGGGAACGAACTGGATGATACTACGTCGCCGCTCGAAGCCGGACTGGGCTGGATTACCCGGTTTGCCGAAGGAAAGGACTTCGTCGGCCGCGCCGTACTGGAACACCGGAAAAAGGAAGGCATCGCCCGCAAACTGTGCGCTTTCGAGCTGACAGAGAAAGGCATTCCGCGGCAGGGATACGAGATTGCGGACACAGAAGGCCGGCCGGTTGGCCGGGTGACTTCGGGGACGATGTCGCCGCTGATGCGCACCGGCATCGGTTTGGGCTATGTCCGGACGGAACAGGCCGCCGTCGGGACGGAACTCCGTATTGCCGTACGGAACAGACTTCTGGCGGCCAGCGTGGTCAAACTGCCTTTCCGCAGGGCGCATGGAAATTGACGTTTGCTTTTCGCCGGCGCTGTATCCGCACTATCACCGGGCAGAAGCGGAAGTGGTGGTCGTAGATATCTTCCGCGCGACAACGACACTGGTGGCCGCCTTCGAGAGCGGCGCCCGCAGTATCCTTCCGGTTGCCACCGCGGAAGAGGCGGAAGCCTGGAAGGCCCGGGGATGGCCGGTTGGAGCCGAGCGCAACGTACGTCGCTGTCCCTTTGCCGATTTCGGAAATTCACCGTTTGACTATACCCCGGAAAAAGTGGCGGGGAAAGACCTTGTTTTTACCACCACCAACGGAACGAAAGCGATCCGCTGTGCCGGGGACGCTTACCGCATTGTGACCGGCGCCTTTGTCAATCTCCGGGCCGTGGCGGACGACTGCCTGCGGGAAGGGCGGGCGGTGGTCGTACTGTGTTCCGGATGGGAAGACAGAATCAATATCGAAGACACCCTGTTTGGCGGGGCTTTGGCTGCCATCCTGCTGTCGCACGGCTACCGGCCGGCCGGCGACGCGGCGCGGATCGCACTTTCGCTCTGGAAGGAAGCTGAAAAGGATTTGCAGGGATACCTCGGGCAGGCGGAACATATCGACCGGCTGCGGTCGGCCGGACTGGAAGACAATGTGCCCTGCTGCCTGGCGCTGAACCGGTCGTCGCTGCTGCCCGTGTTTTCAAAAAAAGAAGGCAGACTCGTTGTCGAACCAAACCGGTAAAGCAGGCAGATCATGAAAAAAGTCCGTTTTGGAGTGGCAGGCACCAATTTCATCTCCGACCGGGTCATTGCCGGCGGACGGGAAGACGAGCGTTTCGAAGTGGTCGCCGTGTATTCGCGTTCCGAAGAGCGGGGACGGGCCTTTGCCGCAAAGCACGGGATTCCCCACGTCTTTACTTCGCTCGAAACCATGGCGTCCAGTCCGCTGACGGATGCCGTATACATCGCTTCGCCGAACGCATGTCATGCCGACCAGAGCATCCTCTGCATGCAGCACGGCAAGCATGTGCTGTGTGAAAAGCCGCTGGCATCCAATGCCTCCGAAGTCCGCCGGATGATACAGACGGCGATCGCCTGCCGCGTGGTACTGATGGAGGCCATGAAACCGACGCTGACGCCGGGGTTCCGGGCTTTGCAGGCCGCACTGCCCGAAATCGGGACGGTACGGCAGTATTTTTCCTGCTTCTGTCAGTATTCTTCGCGCTACGACAAACTCAAGGAGGGTATCGTGCTGAACGCCTTCCGCCCTGAACTGGGAAACGGTGCGGTGATGGACATTGGCGTATACACGCTCTATCCGATGGCTGTACTCTTTGGCCGCCCGCGCACGATCCGGGCTTCCGCCATCAAACTCTATACGGGCGTGGACGGACACGGTTGCGTCAACTTTACCTACGATAGCGGATTCAATGCCACGGTGCTTTACAGCAAGATCGCCGATTCCCGGCTTCCGACGGAGATTCAGGGAGAAAACGGGCGGATCGCGCTGGACCGCATCCATATCATCGGTCAGGTGACGCTTGCATACCGTGACGGGAGGGTGAAAGAACTGCACTCCCGTACCGAAAGGGATGAATATTATTATGAAGTGGCGGAATTTATCGACCTGATCCGGGACGGACGCAGCGAATCGACTGTCAATTCGCTTGAACACTCGCTGATCACCGTCGAAATCACGGATGAAATCCGTCGTCAGGCGGG
>JAIRXI010000050.1 GCA_031268395.1 Tannerella sp.
GGGGTATGTAAGCATTTTCGGGCTGAAGTACGGCGAAAAACAGAACGGTAAATGTGACGTTTATTTTCAGACAGTTCCTAAGTATATCGGAAGGCAAGCCGTACACAGCGCACGGCAACAAGGCCCGCCTCTTTTCGGAGGCGATTAAAAAAAACACATGAAAATACCCGGAATATATGAAAAAAAAGACGGTGTCTTTTTTTGTGTAACAGCTGAAATGATTACATGCGCGCGCGTTTATATACGCGAGGCTATCATCTCTCTCTCTCTCTCTCTCTCTCTCTCTGCAAAAACCGTGCCACAACCCGCTAAAAAGAGGGTCGGACGACATTTACTCTCAAGAGAAACAGCCCATTTATTCATTACGTTTGCTTTATTATATTTTTATTCAAACACGGCAGCAAAAATACATCTCTTATTTTATATGGCCAAAAGATATTCGCATTTTTTTTCGTACAGGCTGTATTTTTGATATTTGCGCCTCGCGCATCCGTCATTGCGACCTCAGATGATTTGTGAATCAACACAAGACGGTGGATTTGGGGTGCTTACGATTTGCCTTTTGCCCGGATGACAACCGTTCGCATGTTTGAGGATGACAGTAATCGTGCCACGTGAAACATAAAAGAGGGCATCCGGACCTGCCGGACACCCTCTTTTCTCTTTCTCGCACGCGGAGGCCTGAGCGCCGCGCACCGGCCGTTGAGGAAACGCCGCATCAGATGATTTTCTCCAGTTGGCCGAGATTTTCAGCCAGGACTTCGTCGGAGAGTTCGTCGTTAATCAGTTCCTGAGCAAAATACTGGTCGTAGGCAGCCATGTCGATCAGTCCGTGACCGGAGAGGTTGAACAGGATGGTTCTCGGTTTGCCTTCCAGTTTGGCCTGTTCGGCTTCGCGGATGGTGGCGGCAATGGCATGTGCCGATTCGGGCGCCGGGATAATCCCTTCGGTACGGGCAAACAGCGTGGCGGCATCGAACGTATCCAGTTGCTTGATGTCGACGGCTTCCACGTAACCGTCGCGCCGCAACTGGCTTACAATCGAACCGGCGCCGTGATAGCGCAGTCCGCCGGCGTGGATATGCGCGGGCGCAAATGTATGCCCAAGCGTAAACATAGGCACCAGCGGCGTATAGCCTGCTTCGTCGCCAAAGTCGTACTGGAAGGCGCCACGCGTCAGTTTGGGACACGAAGCCGGCTCGGCAGCCACGATGCGTATGTCACGGCCCGCGATGAGTTTGTGGCGGAGGAACGGGAAACTGATTCCCGAAAAATTTGAGCCGCCGCCGAAACAGCCGATGACAACGTCGGGATATTCGCCCGCCATTTCCATCTGTTTTTCAGCCTCGAGGCCGATGACTGTCTGGTGCAGGATGACATGATTCAGCACGCTGCCCAGCGTATACTTGCAGTTGGGCGTCTGTAGCGCCAGTTCGATGGCTTCGGATATGGCCGTACCCAGACTGCCCTGATAGGTCGGGTTGTCGGTCAGAATTTTGCGTCCCGCTTTGGTGCTCATGCTGGGCGAGGCAATCACCTGCGCCCCGAAAGTCTGCATGATGGAACGGCGATACGGTTTCTGGTTATAACTGACCTTCACCATGTAGACTGCCAGTTCAAGCCCGAACGCCTTGGCGGCATAGGCCATGGCGGCGCCCCACTGCCCGGCACCCGTTTCGGTCGTGATATTCGTGATACCTTCCTGCTTGCAGAAATAAGCCTGCGCGAGCGCGGAGTTCAACTTATGCGACCCTACCGGACTGACGCTTTCGTTCTTGAAGTAGATGTGAGCGGGCGTGTCGAGCGCCTTTTCCAGTCCGCCGGCACGTACGAGCGGCGTCGGTCGCCACGCCTTGTACAGTTCGCGCACCTCTTCGGGTATCTCAATCCATTCGTCCGTCTGGTTCATCTCCTGGTTTACCAGTTCCCGTGCAAACAGCGGATAAAAATCTTCCGGGTTCGCCGGCTGTCTCGTGCCCGGGTGCAACGGCGGAAGCGGTTTGTTCTTCATGTCCGCGGCAATGTTGTACCATGCCGTCGGAATCTCATTTTCCTGCAATAAAAATTTCTTTGTACTCATAATGTAATTTTCTTGTTTAGATAAATAAATACAGTTCGTCGTCTTCCTGAAAAAGAATCAATTATTTCTGTTTTGAAGGACAAAGGAACAAATAATAATCCATTTTTCCAATGATATGCACAAAAAATTGTACTTTTGCCGCAACAAATTCAAGAATGACAACAAAATGAGGAACAAAGGATATATGATGGCCCTGCTGTTCTTGTGGGGGATACTGTTTCCGGCGCACGCGCAGCGCGAGCATTTCAGCTACGATTTCTACGGTTTTATCCGTGGCGAAGTGTACGCCAATTCCCGCCAGAATACGGAATCGGTGGACGGCTTGTTTTACCTGTTGCCCAACGACCGGCTTCCCGATGCCAAGGGGAATGACTTGAATGCCACGCCCGGCAGCAGTTTTTATTCATTTACCTCACGCTTGGGGATGAATATCAAAGGTCCGGATATAGGGAAAGCTCACTCGTCGGCCCGGATTGAAACCGATTTCGGCGGAAATACGGGTATCACGTTCGTGCTGCGCGTCCGGCAGGCGTGGACGAAACTGGACTGGGACGGCGGATCTTCCTTGCTGCTGGGCCAGACATGGCATCCGTTTTTCGGCGAGGTCGCCCCGCAAGTGTTGAACCTTTCAACCGGCGCGCCCTTCCAGCCGTTCAACCGCAGCCCGATGCTCCAGTATACCTGCGGCCGCGAGGGATGGATGTTCAAGGCTGCCGCCCTTTATCAACTGATTTATCTCTCTACCGGACCTTCCGGAAAAACGGAAGATTATCAGAAAAACGGCATGTTACCTGAACTTTGCGCGGGCGTGGACTACGGGCGTAATGGCTGGCTGGCGGGTGCGGGTGCAGAGATGCTTTCGCTGAAACCCCGGTTGCAGTCGACCGCGGACGGGAATACGTATCGCGTAAACGAGCGCCTCACGACATTTTCGTACGAAGCGCACGCACAGTACAGGAACCGCCTGCTCTTTCTTGCCGGGAAAACCATGCTGATTTCGAATATGAACCATGCGGCGCTGGTAGGTGGTTACGGCGTCTGTGCGATCGACCCTCTGACGGGCGAGCAACAGTATACGCCCTTCCGTCACTCCACCAGCTGGGTAAACGCCGTCTACGGCAACCGCTGGCAGGGAGGCCTGTTTGGTGGCTATACGAAAAACCTCGGTAGCGACAAACGGTTGACGGGTGAAGATAAAATCTACGGGCTTGGCATGAACCTGGATCAGTTGCTTGCGGTCAGCGCACAGGGCAGCTACAATCTGCCCCACTGGAAAGTCGGTGTCGAATATCAGGCCGCTACCGGCTGGTACGGAGCCTTCGATCTGGCGAACGGGACGGTATGGAATACCCATACGGTCACCAACCACCGTATTGTGGCGCTCTTCATGTATTTCTTTTGATTCGGAAATTCGGAAGTTCAAGCGCTTCCGGGGTGGAACGCTCCGTGTGGTCAATATAAACAGGTCGGCAAACAGTTCACCGTACTAAAAAAGACATCTCGCAAGGATACTAAAAAAGGTGGCTTAACCGATAATCATCTTTTTTACTCAATCAAGACGGCTCATTTGGGATGCTTACGTATGTTGGCAGAAAATATTTCCCACCCCTCTACCCCATCCCGGCCGGGACAGTGTCGGAGTAACACGTCCGGTGGACATGTCGGGCTACTCCTTCACCGTCTGCCGAATGATCCGCACCGGGCCGATCAGTCCTGCCGGCTGGAGAGGCGAATCTTTCCGGAAATAATACCAGATATTGAACGTTTTCCTGCCCTGTGAGGGCCGCGGTTGATTGCGGACAAACCAGTCCGGATAAGCCTTCATCGCCCGGCCCATCTCCACGCCGCGGTCCGTACCCCATTCGAAGTCTGGCGGAAACTGTTCGTCGCCGATCAGCCGGTTGGCCCAGTTGGTCGTTACGTAGACGGCTATCGTGTTGCTGCCTTTTTTCAGGAAGGAGGTGATATCTGCCCGGTAGGGCGGCGACCAGAGCACGCTGACATGCTGCCCGTTGATCTCCAGTTCGGCAATGTCGTGCAGTTCACCCAGATCCAGAACGGTACGTTTGCCGCTACCCAAGTCATCAGACGCCATGCGGAAGTTTTTTTCGTATTTTGCCGTCCCCGAAAAGTATTTCAGGGCGTCGTCGGCATGTTTGCTCAAGTCGGCCGGGGCCGCCAGCACCCGTCTGAAGGGAGGTTCCAGTTTGGGTGCAAACGAAACGCTCCAAGTTCCGGCCAGGGACGCGGCGGTTTCGCTCAGTATCTCCGTTTCGGGCAGCCGGGGGTAGGAGCCTTCCCGGCGCGGGAAGATCACGAATACGGATTCGTCGGGCTGGAGGTTCAGGTCGATGTATGTCGAGTCGGCATGTTCGCGCCAGTGTGCTGTCTGGCGGATCGTTCCCTCGCGGGCGTCCCAGCGTTCGGGCGTCCGGCCGGTTACGGGGAAGGCATACGTTTTTTTCGCTTCGGCGTCCGGGTTGGTCACGAAAAACAGTTCCGCTTCAGGCGTCCTCCGGTGCGTCATGTCTCTCTGCGAAGCCATGTACGTTCCCTGCTGCAGCAGCATCTGGCAGCGCGCAAGGTAGCGGAAAAAGGCCCGTCCCGGCCCAATCCACGTCTGGTGACGGCCGAAATGCGTTCCCCACCAACCCATGCCCATACCGGGCTGGTAGCGGTCGTCGAAAGGCTGGTGTACCCAGTGGTGCAGGAAGAGCCAGTTGACGCCGGAGACGAAACTGCCGTCGGCCGAGTGCTTCAGGAAGGCCGGGTCTTCCGTGTAGTGGCTGTTTTCGGGACGTCCGGTGAAGGCTTCCGCGGCGACGAGGCGCTTGCCGTATTGCCGGGCGGCCCGGACGGTGGTTTTTCCGATAGCGCCGCTCCCGCCGGTCCAGAACTCGTCCATCGGGACGTCGGGCAGCGAGACGGCTTCGTACTGGTCGAAGAGAGGGGAGTAGTATGGCTCCCAGTAAAACAGCAGCCCCGCGCGGTGGATCATTTCCCGTGCGACGGCCCATCCGCTGTCGAGGAAAAGGCGGTTAACCACTTCTTTGTAATCGGCGGCGAAGACTTCCAGATCGTCGCGTTCCCCGACGGAGAGGCGCAGGGCGATCCACGGGAGCGGGTCGTATCCCTTCCTCCGGACAAATTCGTCGCGGAAGGCCGGCGTCCAGTCTTGTTCGTCAGCTTCGTAGCTGTCAATATGGATAAAGGTAAACGAATCGCCGATATATTCTCCCAAGTGTTCCGTCAGGGGACCAAGCATCTGCTGCCAGTGATACAGGCTGGCTTCGCGGCTCATCTTGTCGACTTCGAGTGATTTCCCGATAATGTCGTCAGGCAGGGGATGCGGGTTGGCCATGGTGGGCGCATGCCCGATCCGGAAGACGTTCCATTCGCCCGGCGGCGCATGCCAGTCCAGGTGTCCTTCGGCATCCATCCGTCCGGAGATGTCCAACACTTCGGCCGCATCGGCATCCGCCCCTGCGGGGACTGCCATGACAGCCACATCCCGGTAGAACGTGGCCCGCCGGCCGTTCGTGCCATAGCCTTTATAGACCGGCCGTTCGGGTTTTTCCAGCCGGAGGCTGACCGTCCGGCCGCCGGCGACTTTCGTCTGACTTGATACGAGGGTTTGCATCCCCTGCTCTTCCGTGATCCACGGGCCGCCGGTGGTTGCATAGCCCGGCGAATTGTGAATGCCCAGTTTCAGCCCGAGCCGCCTGGCTTCGGAGGCGGCAAAGCGCAGGGCGTCCCAGTAGGCCGGACTGCGGTAGGTCTGTTCGGGCCAGGGATTGTTTCCGGTCGGCGCGTGAGTTTCCTGCACGGCCGAAGCCAGGTTGAAGATCGTCGCCCCGCCGATGCCGGCTTCCTTCATCGCCTCCAGGTCTTTCCTGATGCCGTCTCTGGAAAAGTTGCTTCCCATCCAGTGCCACCAGACATACGGGCGGTACCCGTCGCCCGGATCTCCGAATTGTCGCGCCAGCGACTGGAGAGTCTCCGCCGGCTCCTGCGCATGGAGGCCTCCACCTCCCGGCCATCCCGCCAGCAGCGTCCCGGCCAGCAGATACTTGAAATACAGATTAAACCGTTTCATAAGATAGAATTTACAGATTTTATACATATCATATACGTAACGGGAAGCGAATTATTGTGTCCGGCGACAGAAAGGAGACGGTTAACGATGGGCGCTGCCGTAGAAACGGTCAAAATCACTCCCATAAGACTATTGGCGAATAAAACTTACCGGCTCTAACGATTCGACAAATGAAAGTCGAAAAGCGCGTGCGGCGCTCCCGTAAAACCCTGTATCTGAAAAAGCCGTCACATGTTTAGGAACTGTCTGAAAATAAACGTCACATTTACCGTTCTGTTTTTCACCGTACTTCAACCCGAAAATGCTTACATACCCCGGTATGCGTGCATTTTCGGGCTTCGTCCCGCAAAAAACATCTCCGATAAATTTGTGACATTTATTTTCAGACAGCTCCTAAGTCATCCGGTCTTCTGTCGCACTCATTTTTCCGAACATTTAAAACCTGTATATTAATGGCTCGACATAAAAAGACGATTTTGAATCTGCTACAGTCAGGCAAGCTGCGCCTTTACGGAACGCAGTCGAATGTATCCGTCTCTCCCCGAGCAGGTTCCGGGACGCCCCG
>JAIRXI010000080.1 GCA_031268395.1 Tannerella sp.
GACCGGTCAAAACTTTCGCGCGTGTTGCCACTCCCGTTCACATGGATGCTGTTCGGCGTCCACTCTTCCAGGTTGACAAAATCAACATAATGGTTGCCGCTGCCGACAATGTCATTGTATGTGGAAAACATGTAGGCGTCGGCATTGGTCCGGTTGCTCCATACAAGCTCTTCCCCGAACTTGTCGAAAGGCTGGGTGTCCAGCACGTCGTTGCAGGAGGCCGCGGCGAAAAGCAGCAGGGCGGCGCATCCTGTCTTGATCATATTATATATATTCTTTTTCATAAATTAAAATCCCAGATTAATAGTGAGTGAATACATTCGCTGAATCGGATATCCAAAGTTCTCGGCGTTGCTTTCGGGGTCAATTTCATATTTGAGCATTTCACCGAGCGAAAACAGGTTGGTCCCGCTCAGAATCAGCTTGGCCGACGATAAAAAGTTCACCTCCTTCAAAAGCCGTTTCTTGAAATCATATCCCACCTGCATCGATTTGAGGCGGAGATACGAGCCGCTTATAAGCCAGAAGTCCGACGTGCGGTAATTGTTTTCGCCGTTGAACGTCTGATTGCTCAACATGCGGGGAAACTTGGCGTCCGTGTTGCTTTCGGTCCAGTAATCCAGATGGAAGCGATTGGCCGGATACGGTACCTGAATCGTACTGCCGTTGGTTTGCTGTCCCAGATAGCGGCTGCTTCCCGTGGCGGCCATCAGGAGTGCATTAAAGAAGAAGCCTTTATACTTGAGGTCGATGTCGAGGCCGTAGTTGGCGCGCGGCTTTTCGGGTTTCCCGATATGCACCTGGTCGCTTCCGTCGATAAACCCGTCGCCGTTGACGTCTTCATAGTAGACGTCGCCCGGACGCAAATCGTGCGAAGCGGTCGGATGCGGGTTGGCGAGAATGTCTGCCATACTCGTGTAATAGCCGAGATTCCGGTAGCCGTTCGTGTAGTACGACAGTTCGTGCGTGTTCCGCGTGCGGGGATTCATCGTAACCGTTTTGTCTTCGCCGGGATTGACCACCCACAGTTCGTCGTAATAGGTAAATGAACCGGTAAGTTCATATTCCAGATCGCCGATGCGGTTCCGGTAGCCCAGCGAGGCTTCGATTCCGCCGCGCAGATGCTCGCCGTTCGACCGGACGTTGGGCAGGTTTTTGCCCAGCGGGTCGGTATAGCCGACGTTCGACGGGCTGGCCAGGTAACCGGTGGTCCTCATGCGGAAGTAATCCAGTCCCCCGAACAGGGCATCGTTCAGCGAAGCAAATTCAACCCCCAGGTTGGTCGATTTCAGCGTATACCAGGAGATGTCCGTACTGACCAGGTCGCCTTCGGAGAAGCCCTGCCTCGGAATGCCGTTTACCACATACACATCGGTATTCAGGTTGTATCCGGGGACATAGGCATAGCGGCTCAGGCCGGCGTCTCCGCCGTCCAGTCCCACGATACCGTACGATCCTTTCAGTTTCAGCAGGTCGAAGACATGCCGCTCTTTGAGGCTGCTCATAAAAGCTTCGTCGGAGAGCGCCCAGGCGCCGGAGAGGGCATAGAACGTGCCCCAGCGCTTGTCTTTGGGAAACCAGTCGCTTCCGTCGTGACGGAAACTGACGTCCAGCATGTATTTCGCCTGATAGTCGGCCTTGAAGCGTCCGACGTATGCGGCGCGGCCGGATTCGGATTCGCTGCCGCCGTTGCTCATGTTGACCGTCGGGCCGGCGATAAACTGGTCGACCGGCAGTTCGTATCCCGTACGGTAGGCACTGGCGTTGGACGAGGCATAACTGTAGAACTCGTATCCCAGCATGGCGCCGACGGTCAGTCCACCTTCAAATTCATGGAGGTAGTCGGCCAGGAACTGCTGGGTATAGGCGCGGTTTTGCGAATAGGCATCCGTCAGCGAACGCGTGACCGAACTGGCCAGCGGCACGTCGGAGCCTATCGCATACACCGGAGCCATATCGCTCCAGTCTTTCTGCCTGAAAAATCCCAGACGGTAATTGCTGATGGATTTCAGGGTAAGCCCCGTCACATAAGGAACCGACCATTCGGCCTGGAACAGTCCGTTGAAGTCCCTGTAGTCATAATTGTGATAACCCGAACGGGGATCCATTTTCAGCGGCACACTGCGACCGAAATCGGCATAATATCCCAGATCGGTATATGCCAGCGCCATGGGCGACGCCAGCTGGAGATCGCCCCAGATGCCGCCGCCACCGTTATACGTATCCCGGTAATTCGTCACGTTGGCGCTGACGCCGGTGGTCGTTTTCAGGCCGATGCCTTCAAAATTGTTGACCATGTTGACCCTCGCGTTGTAGCGTTTGTAATTTTGCGCGTCCATTTTAAACATGGTGCCCTGGTCGTAGTAGCTCAGCGAAGCGTAGTAACTGTTCTTCTTGTCACCGCCGCGGAGCGACAGGTTGTGGGACGCTTCCGGCGCATACGACTTGAGGGAAATCTTCTGCCAGTCCGTATCCGGGTAATAATACGGATCGGAACCGGTACGGTACTTCTCCAGTATTTCCTCCGAATAGGCATAGTAGGGTCCATAGCCGTCGTTCTCGAAAGCCAGGTTGCGGTTATACGCCCGGTCGTACGATCCGAGCATTTCCGACAGGAACGTAGGCCTGCTGCCGCTGTAACTGTAGCTGTAATCAATCGAGAGCGGCTTGTTGGCGCCTTTCTTCGTTGTCACCATCAGGATACCGTTACCGGCCCGCGACCCGTAGATAGCGGCAGCGGCGGCATCTTTGAGGATGCTCAGTTCCTCGATGTCCTGCGGCGCCATGTTCCGGAAGTCGTTGTACTCCGAAACGACACCGTCGATAACGACGATCGGCGTCCCGCCTCCACGGATGGAAACGACCGAAAAACTGTTCGGCCCGCCACCGGTTGACGACACGATGATACCGGGCGTGCGACCGCCCAGATTGTTAACCACGGAAGCCGAGGGCAGGTTTTCGATCTGCTCGGTGGGCACCTTCGAGATACTCGCCGTCATTTTCCGCTTGCTGGTCGTACCGTAACCGACCACGATCACTTCGTCCAGCGCCTTCGTGTCTTCTTCGAGCACGATCTGCAGGCTGCTCCGGTTGCCCACAGCCACTTCCTGCGTCACATAGCCGATATAGGAAACGGTCAGCGTGGCTCCGGAAGCTACCTCCAGCGAAAATTTCCCGTCCGTGTCCGTCACCGTTCCGTGCGCTGGCACGCCCTTCTCCACAATATTGGCCCCGATCACCGGCTCGCCCGCCCGGTCGACAATCGTCCCGGTGATGCGCGTCTTTGCCTGTCGCGGCTCGGGCGTTTCCGTCGGACTGCCGTTGCTGGCGCCCGTCATGCCCGTTCCCGCCGCCAGAAAGAAGGCGAACAGGATCACGATACTTTTCATTCTGTTAAGTTTGGCATTTTTCATGCCTTCAATCAATTTGTTTATCATACTTCATTTAAGTTAAATTCGAGTTTATTGTTAAAATGGTACGGTTTTCGCCCTGAGGCGTATCCGTCCGGAAAATCATACCACCTTTTCCGTCCGTTTCCGTGTGTTCAATTTATTCCTTTTCCATAGGCGCTTTGTTTTTTAATGTGATACATTTATGTTCGATTTTCGTCCCGTTACAAACTCAGCCAAACTGTTCATAAGGCTTGTAATGAAAGGATTAATATTACAGGGTTATCGCTGTTCATGCGTATTTTCAAAACCGGCGCACGGGAGATGATTTCCACTTCACGGGAGATGATTCTTATATCACGTGAAATCATTTCTGTTTCACGAGAGATGACTTTCGTTTCACGTGAAGATGATTTTATATCACGTGAAACGGTTTCATTTTCACGTGAAAACGGTTTCATCTCACGTGAAGTCAGTTTCATTT
>JAIRXI010000088.1 GCA_031268395.1 Tannerella sp.
GTAATACTTTTTTATCTCGCAGCGGGAAATCCCTGATGAGGGATTCTTCATAAAATCCATTACTTGATAATGATATTTGTTCATACTCTCCGGGAACAATATTCAATTCATCAAGATAAAGATGCAACTCTTCGCCGACTGTTTTGATGTCTGACAATTCAAAGTAATTTATGACTTTCTTCGGCAATACATACTTGATTAATTCCTCTAACATAACTTCGTGTTTTTGACTGCAAAGTTATAGCTTTTTTCATACAGATAAAACACAGGGGTTTGCTGGTGATCCGAGCCTGCGGCACCGTGGAAGTGACTAACAAAAATCGGTCGAAAGACATAACTTTCGACCGATTTCACAACAACATTCTACCTTAAAACCCAAAAAACTAAAGTACCTACTAAAACCAAACCAATCATGCTGACAAACAGTCCGACAAACAAGGACTGAAATTCCTCTTTCAACATTTGAAACGTATCATTCTGCTCAAGCAACTCATTTACTTTATGTTCAAATGATTCCATTCGATTTAAAATTTTGTCCATCTTCCATCCATTTAAATTTATGTCACAAAAGTATAACGGATAAAGCTGCCGACAAAATTTTTCAAGTTAAATAATCGAAAAACACGATTATGAATTGAAATAAATCGAATTTTTCGGTCATAACACTAAAGTCATTGCGCCAAATGGGCATATTTTTCACCGGCTTTGACGGATATGGTTTTGGTTTTTCCTTGATAGCGGATGTTACACTTCCCTCCATTTTTTGAAAAAATATGGGCGGAAACTAAAACTCCGTTCTCCCATTGGAGGTCAACAATCCAACCGCCGCGGGCGCATAAACCGGTGATTTTGCCGGACTGCCAGTCGGGCGGCAAAGCCGGAAGCAAATGCAATTCCCCGTTATGACTTTGCAACAACATTTCGGCAATGCCCGCCGTACCGCCGAAGTTGCCGTCTATCTGAAACGGCGGATGCGTATCGAACAGATTGTTCAAGGTCGATTTGGCAAGCAAGGCCTGCATATGCTCCCCGGCATTTTTTCCGTCCAGCAGGCGGGCATAAAAATTAATCACCCATGCACGACTCCAGCCCGTATGCCCACCTCCGTTTGACAGGCGGCGTTCCAGCGTTTTCTTCGCTCCCTCGAACAGGACGGGCGTGGACGGAGTGATCATTGAGCCGGGATGTAATCCGAAAAGATGCGAGATGTGCCGGTGTCCCGGTTCAACTTCTTCGTAATCTTCAATCCATTCCTGAATAGTGTTATATCGTTTGCTGATGCGAATGGGCGGGAGTTTTTTCAGGGTGTTTTCCAATTGTTTCCGGAAAGCGTCATCCTGCTTCAACACTTTCCCAGCCCGAATACAGGCGCGGAACAGCTCGGTGATGATCTCTATATCAACAGTTGCGCCGTATGAAAACTGAAACGACTGTTCGTTGAGCCGATATGCATTTTCCGGCGAATTGGACGGCGCCGTCACCAGATAGCCGTTCCTGTCCTTCACCAGAAAGCCGAGTATAAACTCCGCCGCCTCTTTCATGCAGGGATAAGCTTCGTCCCGCAGGTAAGCCACATCGCCCGTATAGAGATAGTGCTCCCACTGGTGCAGGACCAGCCAGGAGGAGGCAATCGGAAATGTGCCCCATCCTACGCCGTCGGAGATAGCGGTACGTCCGAAAGGATCGGTCAGGTGATTCATTGCCCAGCCTCCGGAATTATACGTTTTTTTCGCCGTGACCCGTCCGGGTTCCCTCAGCGCTTCGATCAGCCGCGAGAAGGGAATCACTGTTTCCGACAGGTTACAAACCTCCGCCGGCCAGTAATTCATCTGGATATTAATGTTTGTATGAAAATCCGACGACCATGCCGCCTGCATGTCCTTGCACCAGATTCCCTGCAGGTTGGCGGGAAGCAGACCCGGCGCCCGCGAAGAATTGGCCAGCAGATAGCGTCCATACTGAAAATAAAGCGCAATCAGCGAGAGATCAGTCGCGCCGTCTTTTAGCCGCTGTAACCGTTCGTCGACAGGAAGACCGCTCGTGTCCTCCGTTCCCAACGTAAAGCTCATCCGGTTCATCAGGCCGCTGTGTTCACGGACGTGCCGGTCTTTGATGTCTGCATAATTCCGCACATCCAGTTTGTCCAGTATCTTTTTACAGACGGAAGACGGATCAATGCTGCGATCGAAATCCAGTTTGCTGAAATTATAATCGGTGGCGGCGGTCAGGAAAAAGATGACTTCGTCGGCATTTTCCACAAAAAAGGCATTGTTTACTGCGGTCAGCCGGCCGCCCTTGTTCATGCCGCGGATGCGCCCGCCAAATTTCATGTGCAGTCCTCCTTCGCTGCTCTCCTGTTTCGGCAAATCCACAATCTGTCCCTTTATTTCCAATTCGTTTTCCGAAACGGGAAATGCTGTTGCATCCTGCTCTCGAGCATAGGAAAGGCGGAAGGTAAGTTTGTCCGGCCCGCCGGCCGTCAACCGGAGCACAATGGCATTGTCCGGCGCTGAGATAAACAGTTCCCGCGTATAGCGCGTCTTTCCCAGTTCGTAGGCGACCGACGCTACTCCCGTTTCGAGGTTCAATTCCCGACGATAGTTTGCGGCTTCAGGAACGCCGTCGTCAAAGAAATCAATTTTCAATTCACCGAACGACTGGTAGGAACGGATCCGCAGGGGATCGCCGGCCAGGTATTTTGCGGATAATTCCAGTGCCCGGCTGATATCGCCATTAATCAGGAGTTGCTGAATCTCCGCCAGATACGGAGCCGCTTCGGCATTCGCATCAATTTTACAGCCCGCCCAAAGACTCTCTTCGTTGAGTTGAATGGTTTCGCTTGCGTAACCTCCATACACCATTGCGCCTAACCGCCCATTCCCGACCGGCAGCGCTTCATGCCAGTCCTTTGCAGGCTGGCTGTACCATAATACGGATTCCGGTTGATTCGCATACATCCCCGAATGGAACGCGGCAACCAGTATCAAAAGACTCATTTTTTTCTTGTTTATTACTTTCATTTCTGTATATATTTAATGTGAAAATTTGCAATTCAGCGCAAGTTCGGTACAAATATAATACATTTCAGGATTGGGACAACCCGGGATTCCAAAATAACACACATTTGTTATTTCCAGACAAAGGCATCGCGCGGAAGTCGCCACAGCGAGACAATACCCGTATCCCGGACACCGCCGGTCGTTTTTATGCTTCCATCCGTTTTGCCCTGCGCGGCACGAATTTGTTCGTGGTCATCATCAAAAAGTGATCTTTCACGTCGCTTCTTTGGAGGAAATTTTGTTCCTTTGCAACAGGTAATGACGAAAAAACAGTATTTATTATGAGAAGAAAAACAGTATTGACAAGTATGACTGTCTATCTGCTGGCAGGGATGGAGGTGTTTGCCTGCACGAATTTCCTGGTTGGCAGGAATGCGTCGACGGACGGGTCGGTGATGATCAGTTATGCGGCCGACTCGCATACCCTGTACGGGGAATTGTATCACTGGCCGGCAGCCGTGTGGCCGAAGGGTGCCATGCTGGACATCAGGGAATGGGACACCGGGAAACTCCTCGGACAGATTGCACAGGTGGAGCGGACGTATTCGGTGGTTGGAAACATGAACGAACATCAGGTGGCGATCACCGAAACCACCTTCGGCGGACGTCCGGAACTGGCGGATTCGACCGGCATCATGGACTACGGCAGCCTGATTTACGTTGCCCTGCAACGTTCCCGGTCGGCGCGTGAGGCCATCCAGGTGATGACGGATCTGGTGGCGGCGTATGGCTATTACAGCGGTGGCGAGTCGTTTTCGATCGCCGACAAACAGGAAGCGTGGATCATGGAGATGGTCGGCAAGGGCGCCGGCAGCAGGGGCGCCGTATGGGTGGCCATCCGCATTCCCGACGACTGCATCGCGGCACATGCCAATCAGGCGCGTATCCGGCAAATCCCGTTCGACGACAGAGAGAATTGCCTTTATGCGCCGGACGTGGTCTCTTTCGCCCGCGAAAAGGGGTATTTTTCCGGAAAAGATCGGGACTTCAGTTTTGCAGAGACGTACTGCCCGTACGATTTCGGCGGACTGCGGGCATGCGAGGCGCGCGTGTGGGCATTTTTCCGCAAGTATGACCGTACCATGGACCGGTATGCCGGTTTCGTCAAGGGAGATACGGGCAGCGAACCCATGCCGCTCTACATCAGGCCGGAGCGCAAACTGTCCGTGCGGGATGTGCAACGCGGGATGCGCGACCATTTTGAGGGGACGGACCTGGACATGACACAGGATGCCGGCGCGGGACCATATGGGGTGCCTTACCGCTGGCGGCCGATGCACTTCACTGTCGACGGGCAGGAATACCTGAACGAACGTGCCATCGCCACGCAGCAGACGGGCTTCGTGATCGTTCCCCAGATGCGGGGCTGGCTGCCGGACGCCTTGGGCGGCATCCTGTGGTTTGGCGTGGACGATGCCGACATGGCCGTCTTCAACCCGGTATACGCCTCGTCACTGGACGTACCGGACTGTTACCGCACCGGCAACGGTGATCTGCTCTCGTTCTCGTGGACATCCGCCTTCTGGATCCACAACTGGGTGGCAAACATGGCCTATCACAAGTACCGTTTCATGATCCGGGACATCCGCAACTTACAGGATGAAATCGAAGGTGGCTACGAAATGCTCCTGCCGGCCATCGAAAAGGCAGCGATGGAGATGTACGAGCGTAATCCGGACGAAGCCCGGCTTTTCTTGACATGGTTTGGCAGGACGAATGCCGTGCAGGTCACCGAACGCTGGAAAAAACTGGGCGAGTATCTGCTCGTCAAGTACATGGATGGAAATGTAAAGAAGGAGGAAAACGGCAGATTCGCCCGCAATCCGTACGGACAGCCCGCTTCGCCCGATTTTCCCGGATATGACGAGGCCTTCTACCGGAGCATCGTGGAGAGCGCCGGCGAACGGCTAAAAGCAAGATAGCAAGTAACGGCTGGAATTTATGAAAAACTGAAGATGGAAAGAAGAATGAAAAAGATATTGTTGATGGCAGGTCTGGTGGTACTGTGTGCGGCCAGTGGTCATGCACAGCGCGGACGCGCGTCGGTGGGCACGAGACTGGGATATGCCGCCGAATGGGAAACGGTCACCGTGGGAGTGGATTACCGCTACAATTTCCTTCAGGATGTCCGGTTGGCCCCTTCACTGACCTACATGGTGCGAAACAGGAGCATGAGCGCTTGGTATATGGATATGGACTGCCACTATGTGGTGACGGTGTCGGACATGTTTTCCTTTTATCCGCTCGGCGGCCTGGGCTTTTCGGTTTGGAGGCCGCACCTGTTCGGGACGGATGGCGTCGCACGGTTGGGCCTGAACGTCGGCTTGGGCGGCGATTTGAGGCTGTCGCCTCAGATTTCGGTGGGCCTGGAGATGAAGTACAATATCACAAGCACATACGATCAGGCGCTGGCGGCCATCAGGGTGGCATACCATTTCTGACAGGATCGGACGGGTGGGGACGGACGGAAACCGACCGTGTATTTCAAAAGCATGCAGATGACGCGGATTTTGAAGATTTGCGCAGATATAGAAAAACGGAAATGTCAGGAATTGGCCTGTTTGGATATACTTCACGCGACATGATTTTGTGAGACAGCATCCTCTGTCTTATCCTGAAATAGCTTTACAAAATACGAACAATAAAAGTAAGCATCCCAAATGCACCGTCTTGATTGTGTAAAAAAGATAATTAGGCTATGCCTCTCTCGTTTGTTTATAGTTGCATGGAAGTAGGGCCTGCCAATCAATGGGAGTTTGTAATGTG
>JAIRXI010000173.1 GCA_031268395.1 Tannerella sp.
AGCAATGAAACGATAACAAAAACGATGTTGCTAACCCCCAAACACAAATCTATCGCCAAACTTTTTGACGAAAATTTTTGGAAATCCGTTTAGGGTGACGCATTGTCAAAGTCAGGAGATACAATTTGTTTTTTATATTAGCGACATTGGTCCCCACGTGGGGTTTATCCGTATGTAAACATGTTTTCATGGATACGTAACCGTCATGAGGTTATTCCCGCCCAAAACATGATGGAATCGATTTTCTGTTTTTTTACCCACACGATTCGTTATAGAACCAAAAACCCTATCTTTGCATATATATATTAAAGGGGGGAATTATGAACAAGTCCATCTATATGCTTATCGTCTTTTCCTGTTCGCTGGCCACAAGTTTTTTATCTGGATGCGACAGGGATGAGGAAACCGTTCCGGATGCTTATGAAGCAAACAGGAAATTCTGTCTGGAAGGCTTTGCTGCGTCTTCGGCCGGTCTTTTGGGGCTGAGAGTGACCCAGCCCGACAAAATCTTTACGCTGGTGCATATCTCGGATGCCCATTTGTCGCCGTGGTCGAGCAACAATAAATCCGGCAATCCGTCCAACCTGACAGAGGCCGTCCGGTTTGCAAACGATCCGGAAGTGAAAGTGCATGCGCTGGTAGCCACCGGCGATCATATCAGCAACACCTTCTCTACCACGCGCAAAGAGGCGCTTTCATACATGGAAGCCTTTGCGAGGGCCTTATACGACCGAAATACGGTTCCCACTTTTGCCTCTACCGGTAATCACGACGCCAACCTGCTCAACCGCAAACATCTTGAATATGCCCTTGGCCGGGCAGACCTGTTTTCGCTCGTGACATACAGGACGAATTATCCCGTCCGCTCGCCGGTCGGACAGAATTATTACTATGCCGACCTGGCCGACCCGATGGGAGGGAAGATTCGGATTGTTTCGCTGGATGTAATCGATCAGGAGGGGACGGCTTATGACGTCCAGCATTTTGCCACGTTTTCGCAGCGGCAGATCGACTGGTTCTGCCATACGGCGCTGAAAGAAGGAATGACGGACGAACATCGCGTGATTGTGCTGGTGCATTTCCCCTTATCGACAACCAGTCCGGAGCTGCGGGCTTTTACCTCAGACGAATACCTGTATTCCTGGACCATGATTCCGGAAATCGTCGAAGCCTTCCGCAGCAGGAATGACTGGAAGCAAACCTATCGGAATCGGCGGAATGCCGCGGACTCGCTTGTGGTAGATGTATCCTTCCGGGACGCTCCGGGCGATTTCATCTGTTATCTCGGCGGACATATCCACACCTATCTGCATTATGAAGTGGACGGATTCAGGAACCTCAACCCGGCATTGCCCCGGCAAATCATGATTATTGCCAACAACATGTCGCCCTCGGAAAAAAGCAAACAATCACCGATCAAACGCGAAACGGACGGCCTGCGCAACAATGCATTCAATGTATATGCAATTGATACCCAACGAAGAACTGTTTATATCAATTTCTTCGGCGCCACGGCCTATTACTATATGGACCTGCTGCATAAAAATCAAATCATGGCCCTGACCTATTAATCCGTTCCTGCCGTCTTTACACAAGCTACGGAATTTCTGAAGAGGTGCGGGACGTTTTCGGGATATCCAGACAGGTGAAATCAACTGCATGTATTTCAAGAGATCATGCTTTATTTCAGGGCACATGCAATTTTTTTTTGAATTAGCGGCCCTTTTATTTGGAAAAGTTGAATAGAAGCGTTATTTTTGCACGGTTATTTGGAGAAAAAGAAATATTAGTTTTGTATATATTTATAGCATTCAATTAATTAACTTATTTAAGAGGAGAAATTATTATGGCAGAAGTGACACCGACCCCCGACGCGAAAGATGTAGCTGAAAACAAAGTTTTCGCCATCCTGGCTTATTTTGGTATTTTGTTTTTGATCCCGCTGTTTGCAGCCAAGGAATCGCCCTTTGCCCGTTTTCATACGAATCAGGGCCTGAACTTGTTTTTGACGCAGATTGCAGTATGGATTATCGTTTTGATCCTGAGTCTGATTAGTTCCATTCTGGGAATGATCGGCTCTATACTGTATCTCGGAATGTTTATTTTATTTATCCTGGGCGTCATCAATGCCGCTAAGGGAGAGATGAAGGAACTTCCGCTGATCGGAAAGTTTAGACTGATAAAGTGAGAAGAAACAGAAGTGAAGAAAAAGCGAACACGGTCAAATGTGCTCGCTTTTTTTATGGGATAGCGCATTCCCTGTTCCGCGAGAAGTATCATCCTCCATTTTCCATTCTCCCCCATTCCCCCTTCATGGATTTTTTATTCTTAATTAAGAAGCGTATTCACTTATTTGTGTGTAATTTTGTGCCGCATTTTTAGAACATCAGACGGATGGAAGAAATAAAACATGAATGCGGCATTGCCATGATAAGGCTGCTCAAGCCGCTGGAGTACTATCACGAGAAATATGGAACGTGGACGTACGCACTTAACAAGCTCTACCTATTAATGGAAAAACAGCACAACCGCGGACAGGAAGGCGCCGGACTGGCGTGTGTCAAGCTCAACGCCCCTCCCGGAGAAGAATACATGTTTCGCGAACGGGCGGTCGGGACGGGCGCCATTACCGAAATATTCAATGCTGTTTACCGCTATTACAAAGGCGTGCCAGGCAAGCGACTGAACGACCCGCTGTTTGCGGGAGACAAGTTGCCGTTTGCCGGCGAACTCTACATGGGGCACCTGCGCTACAGCACCACCGGCAAGTCGGGACTTTCCTACATCCATCCCTTCCTGCGACGAAATAACTGGAAGGCACGGAACCTCGTGCTCTGCGGGAATTTCAACATGACCAACGTCGCGCGGATCTTTCACGAAATCACTTCCTCCGGCCAGCATCCCCGCCACTATGCCGATACGTATATCGTGCTGGAGCAACTCGGCCACCGCCTCGACCGTGAGGTCGAACACCTCTACCGGAAATATGAGGCCGAGGGGCTGAACAGCCTCGACATCACCCGCGCCATCGAAGCCAATATTGACCTGACGAACGTCATCGAAAAGGCGGCCTCGTCGTGGGACGGCGGCTACATCATCTGTGGCATCACCGGCAGCGGCGAATCGTTTGTCATCCGAGACCCCTGGGGCATCCGCACGGCGTTCTACTATGCAAGCGAAGACATCGTGGTGACCGCCTCCGAGCGTCCCGTCATACAGACTGTCATGGACGTGCCGATGGAAGAAGTCAGGGAACTCCAGCGCGGCGAAGCGATGTTCATCAGCCGGAAAGGCGGTTTTCGCACGGCGCAGATTCTGGAGCCTGAAAAGTTGAACGCCTGCTCCTTTGAACGCATCTATTTCTCGCGTGGAAGCGACATGGACATCTACCGGGAACGGAAAATGTTAGGAGCCAATCTGGTGGAACCCATCCTGAAAGCCGTGGATTATGACCTCGAGCACACCGTTTTCTCCTTCATTCCCAACACGGCCGAGGTCGCCTACTGCGGGATGCTGGAGGGGCTGAACAGCCACCTGAACCGCACCAAGGCGCAGCTTGTCATGGAGAAGGAAAAGGACGGGAAGCTCGACGCCGGCGAACTGAACCGCATCCTCTCCCTGCACATCCGCAGCGAGAAGGTTGCCCTGAAGGACATCAAGCTGCGGACATTCATCACGGAAGGACACAGCCGCAACGACCTTGCAGCGCACGTCTACGACGTCACCTACGGCAGCATCGTCCCCGGCGAAGACAGCCTGGTGGTGATCGACGACAGTATCGTACGCGGAACGACACTCAGGCAGAGTATCATCCGCATCCTCGACCGCCTGCATCCGAAAAAAATCGTCATCGCCTCCTCTTCGCCACAAGTGCGCTATCCCGACTGCTACGGCATCGACATGTCCAGCCTGAGCGAGTTCATCGCCTTCAAGGCGGCCATCGAACTGCTGAAAGACCGCGGGATGGGGAATGTCATCGAAGAGGCCTACCACAGGGCCAGAAAGCAAGCACAGCAAAAGAATCACAACGACACCCTTGTCAATTACGTAAAGAAGATTTACGCCCCCTTTACCGACGAAGAAATCTCGGCCAGGATGGTGAAACTGCTGACCGGAGACGATATCCGGGCGGAGGTGGAAATCGTCTATCAGGATTTGAACGGACTGCACGCTGCCTGCCCCGGTCACCCCGGCGACTGGTATTTCTCGGGCAACTATCCCACGCCCGGCGGCGCCCGGATGGTCAACAACGCCTTCATCCGCTATGTAGAGGAAGAATACGGCAGAGAGGGCGACGGCAAATCCCCGAATCTTTGAATCTTCGAATCCTTGAACAGTTAAATATGCAGAACGAACGAACAGCAACCCTGATTTTAGACGACGGAAGCGAATATCAAGGCTTTTGTTTCGGGTACGCGCGGCCGGTAGCCGGCGAAGTGGTATTCAACACCGCCATGACCGGCTATCCCGAAAGCCTGACCGACCCTTCCTATGCCGGCCAGTTAATGGTACTGACCTATCCGCTGACAGGCAACTACGGTGTACCCGACCGCTCCCTCCGCGCCGACGGCCTTTCCACCTTCATGGAAAGCGAGCGCATCCATGCCGACGCCATCATCGTCAGCGACTACAGCCACGACTACAGTCACTGGAACGCCGCCAACTCCCTTTCGGAGTGGTTGACCGGCGAGCAGATCCCCGGACTTTACGGCGTCGACACGCGCTCCATCACCAAACGGCTGCGGGAAAAGGGCAGCATGAAGGGGAAAATCGTGCTGGACGACCCCGCGGAAGTCGACTTCTACGACCCGAACGCCATCAACCAGGTTGCACGTGTGTCGTGCCGCGAAGTCATCATTTACGGCGCGGGTGCAGGGAAGAAAAAAACCGTCCTGCTGGACTGCGGCGTGAAGCATAACATTATCCGCTGCCTGCTCAGGCGCGGCCTGACAGTGATCCGCACACCCTGGGACTATGACTTCCACACGCTCGACCATGACGCCCTCTTCATCAGCAACGGACCCGGCGACCCGGACACCTGCGATGTCGCTGTACAGCATATCCGCCGCGCCCTGCCGGGCAACAAACCCGTCTGCGGCATCTGCATGGGCAACCAGTTGCTGGCCAAGGCCGGCGGCGCAAGCATCTACAAGCTGAAATACGGACACCGAAGCCACAACCAGCCGGTGAGGATGGCTGGTACCAATCGCTGCTTCATCACCTCGCAGAACCACGGCTATGCCGTCGACAGTCATACGCTGGGCGCAGACTGGGAAGCCCTTTTCGTCAACATGAACGACGACACCAACGAGGGCATTCGCCACAAAACCAAACCCTTCTTCTCCGCCCAGTTCCACCCCGAAGCGTGCAGCGGCCCGACGGATACGGAGTTTATTTTCGACCGGTTCGCCGAAATGATTTTCAATCAATAGCAACAGAACATCATGGACAAAAAAGACATAAAGAAAGTACTGGTACTGGGTTCCGGCGCGCTGAAGATCGGCGAAGCCGGCGAGTTTGACTATTCCGGTTCGCAGGCGCTGAAGGCCATCCGGGAAGAAGGCATCGAAACGGTGCTGATTAACCCCAACATTGCCACCGTCCAGACGTCCGAAGGGGTGGCCGACAGGGTCTATTTCCTGCCCGTCACGCCGTTTTTCGTCGAGAAGGTCATCCGCAGAGAACGGCCGGACGGCATCCTGCTGGCATTCGGCGGCCAGACGGCGCTGAACTGCGGCGTGACGCTTTACCGGAACGGGGTGCTGAAGCAATACGGCGTACAGGTGCTCGGCACGCCGGTACAGGCCATCATCGACACGGAAGACCGCGAACTGTTTGTCAGGAAACTGGACGAAATACAGGTGAAGACGATTCAGAGCGAAGCCGTCGAGACGGCCGAAGACGCCCGCCGTGCAGCCGCGCAACTCGGCTATCCCGTCATCATCCGCGCCGCATACGCGCTGGGCGGACTGGGTTCCGGCTTCTGCAACAGCGAAGACGAACTGAATGCGCTGGCCGAAAAAGCCTTCTCCTTCTCGCCGCAGGTGCTGGTCGAGAAAAGCCTGAAGGGCTGGAAAGAGATCGAGTACGAAGTCGTACGCGACTGTTACGACAACTGCATCACCGTATGCAACATGGAAAACTTCGACCCGCTGGGCATCCACACGGGCGAAAGCATCGTGATAGCCCCGTCGCAGACGCTGACCAACTCCGAATACCACAAGTTGCGCGAACTGGCCATCCGCATCATCCGTCACATCGGCATCGTGGGCGAGTGCAACGTACAGTATGCCCTTGATCCCGCCAGCGAAGACTACCGCGTCATCGAAGTCAATGCCCGCCTGAGCCGTTCGTCGGCTCTGGCATCGAAGGCAACCGGCTATCCGCTGGCCTTCGTGGCCGCCAAACTGGGGCTGGGATACGGCCTGTTTGAACTGAAAAACTCGGTCACCCGCACAACTCCCGCCTTCTTTGAACCGGCGCTGGACTATGTCGTCTGCAAGATTCCGCGTTGGGACCTGGGCAAGTTCCAGGGCGTGGCGCGCGAACTGGGCAGCAGCATGAAATCCGTCGGCGAGGTGATGGCCATCGGACGCACCTTCGAAGAAGCCATCCAGAAAGGGTTGCGGATGATCGGGCAGGGCATGCACGGCTTCGTGGAAAACAAGGAAATCGTCATCACCGACATCGCCCGTGCGCTGAACGAGCCGACCGACCGCCGGATCTTCATCATCAGCAAGGCGTTCCGCGCCGGCTATTCCGTCGACCGGATTCATGACCTGACAAAGATCGACAAGTGGTTTCTCTACAAACTGAAGAACATCATCCGCACGGCAGAAGCGCTCGAAGCCCTGTCGCCGGCTGCCGAACCGGCCGGCCTAGCGGCAACGCTGAACCGCGACCTGCTGTACAGAGCGAAGGTCGAAGGATTCTCCGACTTCCAGATAGCCCGCGCCCTGTGGAAGGAAGGGATGGAAGAAAAGCATCTGGACCGGGTGAGGGACTACCGCAAGAGTCTGGGTATCGTGCCGGCAGTCAGGCAGATCGACACGCTGGCAGCCGAATATCCGGCACAGACGAACTACCTGTATCTCACGTACAGCGGCCGGGAGAACGACGTGCATTACCTTGGCGACCGCCGTTCCATCGTCGTGCTCGGATCGGGGGCCTACCGCATTGGCTCGTCCGTCGAGTTTGACTGGTGCGGCGTGCAGGCGCTGAACACCGTCCGGCGTGAAGGATACCGTCCGGTCATGATCAACTACAACCCCGAAACGGTCTCGACGGACTACGACATGTGCGACCGCCTCTATTTCGACGAACTGACCTTCGAGCGCGTCATGGACATCCTCGAACTGGAAAACCCGCACGGCGTCATCATCTCCACCGGCGGACAGATACCCAACAACCTGGCCGTCCGCCTGGACGAACACCGCATCCCCATCTTGGGCACCAGCGCCCGCAGCATCGACGGCGCCGAAGACCGCCACAAGTTTTCCGCCATGCTCGACCGTATCGGCGTCGACCAGCCGCGCTGGAAGGAACTCAGCAGCCTGGAGGGCGTCAACGCCTTCGTGCGCGAAGTCGGTTTTCCCGTGCTGGTACGCCCCAGCTACGTGCTGAGCGGCGCCGCGATGAACGTCTGTTCCAATGAAGACGAACTGGTACGCTTCCTGCAGCTGGCAGCCAACGTCAGCAAAAAGCATCCCGTCGTCGTCAGCCAGTTTATTGAGGAAGCCAAGGAGGTGGAAATCGACGCGGTGGCCCGCAACGGCGAAATGCTCATGTATGCCATCAGCGAACACATTGAGTTCGCCGGCGTCCACAGCGGCGACGCCACCATCCAGTTCCCGGCCCAGAACCTCTATGTCGAGACCGTCCGCCGCATCAAGCGCATCAGCCGGCAGATCGCCCGCGAACTCAACATCTCCGGACCTTTCAACATCCAGTACCTGGCCAAGGGCAACGAAATCAAGGTGATCGAGTGCAACCTGCGCGCCTCGCGGAGTTTCCCGTTCGTCAGCAAGGTACTGAAGATTAACCTTATCGACCTGGCCACACGCATCATGCTGGGACTGCCCGCAGAAAAACCGGACAAGAACGAATTTGACCTGGACTATGTCGGCATCAAGGCCTCGCAGTTCTCGTTCAACCGCCTGCAGAAGGCCGACCCCGTACTGGGCGTCGACATGGCCTCCACCGGCGAAGTGGGCTGCATTGCCGACGACACCTCCGAAGCCATCCTCAAGAGCATGCTTTCCGTCGGCTACCGGATTCCGGAAAAGAACATCCTCCTCTCCACCGGTGCGCCGTGCCAGAAAGTGTCGATGCTCAACGCCGTCCGCCTGCTGCAGGAAAAGGGATACAGCCTCTATGCCACGGGCGGCACCCACCGTTTTCTCCGCGAAAATGGCATCGACAGCACGCAGGTCTACTGGCCCAGCGACACCCGCCAGCCCCAGGCCCTCGCGCTGCTCCACGAACGCAAAATCGACATGGTGGTCAATATCCCGCGCAACCTGACGGCCGGCGAACTGGACAACGGCTACAAAATCCGCCGCGCGGCCATCGACCTGAATGTCCCCCTGCTCACCAACGCCCGCCTGGCCGGCGCCTTTATCACCGCCTTCTGCACGCTCGGCCCGGACGATATACAGATTAAAAGCTGGGACGAATACTGAGCCTGCGTGTTGGATAAAAGCGAAACGGCCTGCATGGCAGAAATGCGATGAGTCGCATCTCCACAAAACGCCGTCAGCTATTCGGCCGCTGTCTTTGTCCGTTCAGAACATCCGGAGCGAAAGCGTAAAGAATGGGTGCGTTCCAACTTGTTGCACTTTATTTGTCCCCTGCGATGGAGAGTCTCGGATCACCGGTAAAACCATGTGTTCATGGAACGAAGCGCTTGATGACCGCCACACGGCAAACCGTCGTTTCGGACAGACCCCCTCATTTCCACCTCCTTTTAATAACAAAACAACCTCTGTAGCGCGGGGGAATACATCACACAAACCGACCTCATTACCTCCTTATCCCCGGTTCCAAAGAATAAGGTAATGAGGTGTAGCCTCAAGGTGTATGCCTGCTTGCCGCTACGGAGGTTGTTTTGTTATTAAAAGGAGGTGGAAATGAGGGGGTCTGTCCGGTGACCCCTGAAAATGCCATCGGTATCGTTTCCAAAGCGGGCAGATATGGCGGAGGTACGTTTGCGCACAGGAATATCGCATTTGAATTTGCCTCCCGGCTCAGCCCTGAATGTAAGTACTGCCTTATCCGCGAGTTTGAACGCCTCAAAAGGGATGAACAACAGCAGCAATCGCTCGAATAGAACTTGCAGCGCACGCTGTCGAAAATCAACTGCCGCATACATGCCGACGCCATTAAGGACGAAATCATGCCGAAAACCGTTACCAAAGCGCAGGCCGCTTCCGTTTATGCCAGCGAAGCCGATTTGCCCCATGTCGCCCTGTTCGGCAAAACAGCCGCGCAGTGGCGAGCCGAAAACTCGAGCACTCGACCGGGTGTCAATATCGCACTCGACCGAGTGTTGGTGTGACACTCGACCGAGTGTCGGTGTGGCACTCGGTCGAGTGCCGGTATAGCACTCACTCGGTCGAGTGCCGGTTCTGCGGACGGAATCATCCCCCTAATCCAGGTCTCGCAGGGACGGCGCCCGGATATCCGTAACCATTAAACGGCTGCCGGACAAAGCCTGAAAATGAGTCACTCATAAAACCCTGTCTGAAGAATACGATCCCGTTATCTTCACACACCGGATTATCCCGGCAGAAAACCTTACCTTTGCAGCAAACAGTTGGAATCTTGAAAGTTTGTATTGCAGAAAAGCCCAGTGTGGCGCGTGAAATAGCGGAAGTCCTCGGCGCGAAAACCCGGAAGGACGGGTATCTCGAAGGAAACGGGTATCAGGTCTCCTGGACATTCGGGCACCTTTGCACGCTCAAGGAACCGCATGACTACAACCCGGTCTGGAAAATGTGGCAGCTACAGTCGCTGCCGATGATCCCGTCCCGTTTCGGCATCAAACTGCTGTCGAATGAAGCGTATGAAAAACAGTTCCGCATCCTCGAAAAGCTGATCCGGGGAGCGGAGGCAGTGATCAACTGCGGCGATGCCGGGCAGGAGGGCGAGCTGATCCAGCGATGGGTATTGCAGAAGGCCGGCTGTCGCTGTCCCGTTTTCCGGCTGTGGATTTCTTCGCTGACGGAAGAATCCATCCGCGAAGGTTTCCAGCACCTGAAGGATGCAGCCGCCTTCAATCCCCTGTACGAAGCCGGACTGTCCCGCGCCATCGGCGACTGGCTGCTGGGCATGAATGCCACTCGTCTCTACACGCTCCGCTACGGACAGAACAGGCAGGTGCTTTCCATCGGACGGGTGCAGACGCCCACCCTCGCGCTGATTGTCAACCGTCAGCAGGAAATTGAACAGTTCAAGCCGGAACCTTACTGGGAACTGAAAACGCTTTACCGGCAGACCTCGTTTGCGGCGACACAGGGGAAATTCTCCAGAAAAGAAGACGGCGAAGCCCTTCTGCAGCAGGTCACGGGCAAGGAATTTACCGTAACCGGCATCACAACCAAAAAGGGCCGGGAAGCTCCGCCCCGCCTGTTCGACCTGACGTCGCTACAGGTGGAATGCAACCGGAAATTCGCTTTCTCTGCCGAGGAGACACTGAAATGGATACAGTCGCTCTACGAAAAGAAACTGACTACCTACCCGCGTGTGGACACCACCTTCCTGAGCGACGACCTTTATCCCAAAATCCCGCAGATACTGAAAGGACTGACCGCCCATGCCCCGCTGACCGCCCCCTTGCTGGCCGGTAAAATCCCGAAGAGCAGGAAAGTTTTTGACAGCAGCAAGGTGACCGACCACCACGCCATTATCCCGACCGGCATGTCGGCAAAGAACCTCTCCGACCGGGAGCAGAAAGTCCTTGATTTAGTCGTGCGCCGGTTCATTGCCGTTTTTTATCCCGACTGCGAAATAGCGACGACGACCGTGCTGGGTGAAGTCGAAAACGTCGGCTTCAAGGCAACCGGCAAGCAGATCCTGAAACCCGGCTGGCGGGCCGTTTTCGAAAAGGAGGCAAAAGAAGCGGCGGAAAATGCGGACCGCGCCGGCAACGAACCGGCGGAAGAAACGACGGTCTTGCCGGATTTCGTAAAGGGAGAACACGGGCCGCATGAACCCGATTTTGTCGGGAAATGGACCACGCCGCCCAAGCCGTATACCGAAGCCACGCTTCTCCGCGCCATGGAGACGGCCGGCAAACGGGTGGACGACGACGAACTGCGCGACGCATTGAAGGAAAACGGCATTGGCCGCCCCTCCACCCGTGCCGCCATCATCGAAACGCTGTTTAAACGGAATTACATCCGCAGGGAAAAGAAAAGTCTGCATGCCACGCCGACTGGCGTCGAACTGATTGGCGTCATCCGCAACGAACTGCTGAAAAGCGCCGAACTGACCGGACAGTGGGAGAAAAAACTCCGCCAGGTCGAAAAGGGCGCCTGTAAAGCCGGCGTCTTTCTGGACGAACTGAAACAGCTGGTCGGCCAGATCGTACAGGAAGTGCGTTCCGATACGTCCACCCGGAGCGTCTCCATCGGAGAGACGCCGGCGCCTCTGCCCGGAAAGCAGAGAAAAACGGACCTTGCCGGAAGTCCGGAGAGGAAAGCGGGAAAGAACGTGCGGAAACCGGCGGTCCGGCCGGCCGGACCCCCTGCCGCCGCGACGCCGCCCGCCTGTCCGCGCTGCGGAGGCGCAATCCTGCGCGGCCGTACGGCTTACGGATGCGCAGGTTACCGGAACGGATGCACCTTCCGGCTGTCGCACGAAACCTGCGGAAAAGACTTAACCGACAGCGAACTGTGCAGGATTATAAAAGAACTGCCTCATGGATGAACGGGCACCTTCCTCCCTGCCGTCTGCCGGGGAATGGCTCCCGCTGGTGGACGAATCCGGCGAAGTCGTCGGCAAGGCTACCCGCCGCGAATGTCACGGCGGTACGAAATGGCTCCATCCGGTTGTGAACCTGCACGTTTTCAATCCGGCCGGGGAACTGTATCTGCAAAAACGGCCGATGCACAAGGATGTCCAGCCTGGAAAATGGGATACGTCCGTTGGCGGACACGTCGATTACGGGGAGGCGGTGGAAACGGCCCTGCGGCGCGAGGCCTTTGAAGAGTTGGGCCTTACCCGCTTTACGCCGGTTTTCATCGCCCGCTACGCAGTTGAATCCGTCATTGAAAAAGAACTGGTCTATGCCTTCACGACAATCTGTAACGGACGGCTTCATCCCCATCCCGTCGAACTGGACGGCGGACGTTTCTGGCGGCTTCGGGACATTGAAGCGCATCTCGGAAAGGGGGTGTTCACGCCCAACTTCGAGCACGGGTTTCGCAGGCTTGGGGAAGCCGGCCTTTTCTCCTATTCCCGACGGGCGCTGCGGTCATAATCTTTCAGCTTGTCGCGCAGTTCCCTGCGGGCAAAAAAGATGCGACTCTTAACAGTCCCGATGGGAAGATTCAGCGTTTCGGCAATCTCATTATACTGATAGCCGCTCACATACAGGGAAAACGGGACTTTCAGGTCCTGGTTCAGGCTGTGGATGGCATCGGTGATCTCCTGAAGCTGGAGCGAACTGTCCGGCGAATCAAACCCCGAATCGTTCACAATGTCCAGCGTATACAGATCAATGTTCTGGTCGATGACGGTCTGTGTACGGACAATCTTGTGGTATTGATTGATGAAGATATTCCGCATGACCGTCAGCACCCAGCCCTTGAAATTCCGGTTGTCCACATATTTTTCCCTGTTGTCCAGCACCTTGAGAGACGTTTCCTGCATCAGATCCTTCGCGTCGTCCCGATTGGCGGTGAGTAATAATGCAAAATTCATCATGTTTTCTTGCATACCCAATAATTTTTTCTGAAATTGCACCGTTTTCATAACTGAATAATTTACCTGAACATAATGATCACCTGTTTGTTCTTATACAAATATACAGTTTAAGCCGGGAATTGTTCAGAAATTCGAGATATTTAACAGGATAACAAAGAGAATGAATATTTTATAACAAATGAAACTGCTACACGTATCTGTCCGCCGGGCTGTTTGCCGGGCGATATGCCTGCTTGCCGGGCTGTCGGGGCTGGCGCCTGCACAGTCTGCCACGCCTCAGCCACTTGTCTACAGGATTGACATCAGGAAGGAAATCAACCGGACGGCTCAGCTCTACCTGAGCCGCGGACTGGGCGAAGCGCAGGCGCTTGGCGCGGATGTTGTACTCATCCATTTGAACACTTACGGAGGGCTGCTGGAATCGGCCGATTCGATGCGCACCGCCATTCTGTACAGTCCCGTTCCCGTAGTTGTGTTTATTGACAACAACGCCGCTTCGGCCGGGGCGCTCGTTTCGCTGGCCTGCCGGAGGATCTTCATGCGCAGGGGGGCGAATATCGGCGCCGCAACCGTGGTGGATACGGGCGGCGGGGAAATGCCCGACAAATACCAGTCCTACATGCGTTCCATGATGCGCTCCACCGCCGAAGCGCATGGAAAAGATACGGTGATCCAGGGGAGGGACACGACGTTCCGCTGGAAACGCGATCCGCGAATTGCCGAAGCCATGGTCGACAACCGTATAGTGATTCCTAACCTGATCGATTCCGGCAGGACGCTGACGTTTACGGCCGAAGAGGCGCTGCGGTGGGGATACTGCGACGGCATTGCCGAGTCGGTAGACGACGTGATCGCAAACCATCTGGGCTATCGGGAATACCGGCTGATCCGCTACCGGCCCTCGTGGCTGGATGAACTGAAAGGCTTCCTGATGAATCCGGTGCTACAGTCGCTGCTGATTCTGCTCATCATCGGCGGCATTTATTTTGAGTTGCAGACACCGGGTGTCGGTTTTCCGCTGGCGGCTTCCGTCATTGCGGCCGTGCTTTATTTCGCGCCGCTGTATGTAGAGGGGCTGGCAGCCAACTGGGAGATCCTGCTCTTTGTGGTCGGCGTGATACTGGTGGCGCTGGAGATTTTTGTGATTCCCGGATTCGGTGTGACCGGTATTGGCGGCATGGTGCTGGTGGTGACCGGCTTTGTCCTTGCCCTGCTGAACAATGCGACGTTCCGGTTCGACGGCGTGAGTGGCGGCGACGTAGGACGCGCCTTCCTGACGGTGAGCGTCGGCACCGTACTGGGGATGGCGATCATGATCTGGCTGTCGAACCGCATTGGGGCGCGGGGGCTGTTTCGCGGGATGGCCCTGAACGCCGACCTGCAGGAAGCCGTGTCCGTCCCGTCGCTTTCCGGACTGGTCGGCAGGGAGGGGAGGGCCGTCACTGTGCTGCGGCCTTCCGGAAAAGTGATGATCGGGGACGAGTGGTACGACGGCATCTCTGCATCCGGCTTCATCGAAAAGGGCGCAGACATTCGCGTAGTACGTTTCGAAAACGCCCAGCTGTACGTAGAAGAACGATGAACGATGAACGACGCCCCCCGTTCATCGTTCATCGTTTATCATTTATCGTTATTCAAGTTTGTCTGTGAAATCGTTGCCGGACAGGGTCCGTTCTACCGAGCCGGCGACCGACCCGCTGCTCTCCGGACGGTAGGTGACTGTGTAGTCCTTCTCGCCTTCGGGCGTTTTTGCCCGGATGACCAACTGAAGATCTTCGCCCTCTACTTCCAGCGACGACAGGTCGAATGACACAATACCCTTGCTCTGGACATGGACATTGTCGCCGTAGGCATTGTGCCGAAATTCAAAACAGGAAGGTGTATCCCCGCCTTCGCGCTTCACCAGATTGATGAAATGCCGGACGTTTCCGCCGTAACCGAATCCGAACTCCACGTTCAGGTAACCGTCGCCGATCCACAGGTCAAGAATCCTGACCGGATCGGTACCGTAATAGCTGTCGTTCTCCCCACCCCGGTCTCCGGCCACCGGCTTCGTCAGCACGTCCCGGATGTCGAGCACCTTCACGGCATGGTCGTAGCCCTGAAAAGCATCCGACAGCACGGTGTAATACACCAGTGCGCGATGCTTTTCCGTCGGCGCATACCAGGGAATACTGCTGGCCGCCGGCCACAAAGTGGTGCCGCGGTCCAGCCGCAGGTGATAGGCCGGCGAATCGTCCGACGGGACCACCGTCGCCATCGAATACCATACATTGTCCAGCGAATAGCCCTCGCTGTCGTTACACGAATTAAAAACACAGGATGCCGCCAGGACTCCTGCACACACATAAATCAATCGTATCAGTTTCATATTTTTCTATTTGATCGTTCAACACCAGTAAAGACGACAAACCTTCCCCGAATGCTGCAAACAGACATGCTAAATTATGTTATGCTCCGCACGGAGCAAAGCCTTTATACTACTTTTGTCCTCCCGGCCGGCCGCAATTGAGCCGGACAGGAACAAAAGAAGATGACAAAAGACTGTTTTACACATACGCTTCCGAACGGACTGCGGATGATCCATCTGCCGGACGTCTCGCCCGTAGCCTGCTGCGGACTGGCTGTCAATGCCGGCGCACGCGACGAACGGCCGGACGAATCCGGACTGGCCCATTTCGTCGAACACATGCTATTCAAGGGTACGCAGAAACGAAAAGCCTGGCATATCCTGAACCGGATGGAGAATGTCGGCGGCGAACTGAACGCCTCTACCTCCAGAGAAGAAACGCTGATCTATGCTGTCTTCAGGACCGAAGACTACGGACGGGCCGTGGAACTGATTGCAGACATCGTGCTCCACTCCCGCTTTCCCGACAGCGAAGTCGACAGGGAACGGGACGTCATCCTGGACGAAATCCGCTCTTATGAAGACAGCCCCTCGGAATTGATCTTCGACGAATTCGAAAATCTCCTCTTCGAAGGCCATCCGCTGGGACACCACATCCTGGGAAACCGCCGATCGCTCCGCTCGTTCGGGAGCCAGTCGGCGCTCGACTTTGTCCGGCGCCGATACACGGCCGGAAACATGGTCTTTTTCTCCCTGGGCAGCATCGACTTCAGGCGCGCCGTCCGCCTGGCCGACAAATACCTCTCCGACCTCCCCGCCCGCCCCCCGGAAGGCCTCCGCCAACCGCCCCCGCCGCCGCCCCTCCGGCCCCTCCCCTGCCTCAAAAAGAAAAAAACCCGCCAGGCACATGTTCTCACGGGCGGACGGGCGTTCGATCTCTATGACGCGCGACGCATCCCCCTCCTCCTGCTCAACAACCTGTTGGGCGGACCGGGCATGAACAGCCGCCTCAACGTCTCGCTGCGCGAAAAACGCGGACTGGTCTACAGCGTGGAATCCTGCGTCGCCGCCTATACCGACACCGGCTTGTGCGCCGTCTACTTCGGCACCGACCCGAAAAACCGGGAACAGGTCACCCGGCTGACCCATAACGAACTCCAGCGCCTGCGCGATCACCGCCTGAGCGACTTCCAACTGGCAGCCGCAAAAAAACAGCTGACCGGACAACTCGCCATCGCAGCCGGACAGAAGGAGAACCTCTTTCTCGGTCTCGGCAAGTCCTTCCTCCACCGCAATCGCTACGAACCGCTGCCCGCCCTGTTTGCCAAAATACATGCCGTTTCCGCAGCTCAATTGCAGGACATCGCCGCCGAACTGTTTGCTCCCGAACGGCTTTTTACCCTGATATACGAATAGCAGCCCGCCGCCGTCGCCTGCGCATACGCATCAGATACTGCGGGGCACCTGCATCGGGACTCACGGCGAACCTCATTACCCCAACATGTCCATTAAGGGATGCGAAATAAATAACCTGTAAGCGTTTCAGGCACCGCAAGGAGCCTCTCCGTCTCCTCCCGATTCAAACACGGAGGAAGACGGAGAGGAACTGTTTCAAAAGCCGAATGCCGCCGTCATTGCGAGGAGGAACGACGAAGCAATCGCCGA
>JAIRXI010000235.1 GCA_031268395.1 Tannerella sp.
CGAGGATCTGAAGGGGGAAATCTGGATCGGTACCGACAAGGGGCCGGTGATCTGTCCCACGCCGGCGCGCGCCGTTGAAAATCCGGACAACCTCTACTGTACCCAGATCGTGCGAACCGACGAAACCGACAGCGAACAGCGCTACTATTTTCTGAACGGCGAAGAAGTACACGCCATAGCGGTCGACGGCGGCAACCGGAAATGGATCGGGACGACGGCTTCGGGCGTCTTCCTGGTCAGTCCGGACGGTTCGGAAACGCTCCTCCATTTCAATACGGACAATTCGCCGCTGTACTCCAACAACATCCTCAGCATCGCCATCGACCATCAGACGGGCGACGTCTTTTTCGGCACCGACAAGGGACTGATTTCCTACCGGGGCGAAGCCGTAGCCGCCGGCGAACATTATTCCGACGTACATGCCAGCCCCAATCCGGTGCGGCTGGCGGTCGACGACCAGGTCATCATTACCGGACTGGTCGCCGATTCCAACGTGAAAATCACCGATCTCTCCGGCAACCTGATCTATCAGGGCCGCTCGGCCGGCGGACAACTGGCGTGGAACTGCCGCAACCGGAGCGGCAACCGCGTGGCAACCGGCATCTATCTGGTACTGGCTTCGGCGCCCGGCGCCGTGGAAAGCGCCGTGGCGAAGATTGCCGTCATACAACCGTAACGCCAAGCATATCGCATGTCATTCCTGAAAAAACTGAAATACGGCTACATCTGGCAACGCATCTTTGTAGAGCGGCTCTCCGAACCGCTCCATCTCAATCTGATTGCCGTTTTTGTCTTCCTGTTCGGCTCCTGCCGTTCCAAAATCGCTTTCGATTTGATCCTTCGCCAACAACATGCATTCGGCCTGCTGAAAGCGGCCGACCGGGCTGCCGGACTGGGGCTGAAGGCGGTCGGCGTCATTGAGTTCGGCGTAGCGGCAGGTGCAGGACTGATGAACATCCAGCGAATAGCCCGCCGGATTACGAAAATCACCGGCATCCGCTTCCACATCTACGGATTCGACAACGTCACCGGCATGCCTCCCCACAGGGATTATCGGGATCATCCCGATCTGTATCGCGAAGGCGACTTCCCCATGAATTATGATTTACTGAAGAAAAAACTGCATCCCCATGTGCACGTGATTCAGGGAAACATTAAAGACCGCCTGAAAGCCTTCCTTGAAACACTGTCGCCGGAAGCTCCGATCGGGTTCGTGTCGGTCGATGTAGACTACTATTCCTCCGCGACCGATGCTTTGACGGTGTTCGACGGTGATCCGGCAAAATACCTGGATCTGGTTTATCTGTATTTCGATGACATCCATAAAGAAGAGCACAATCATCGTTGTGGCGAATTGCTGGCCATTGACGAATTTAACAGCCGGCATGACAGGCGGATCATAGAGCCACACGCTTTTTTGGCAAACCGGCGGGTGTTCAAACAGGCGGCCTGGCTGAAGCATATTTATTTCCTGCATGTGTTGGATCATACACATCGGAACGAAACACGGGCCGGAGAGTTTCAAACATTGGACAATCCCTATCTGTGACTTGCCTGTGTCCGTCCTTTTGTCCTGAGCTGCCAAAAGAAACGGAACTGCGACAATCCGTTCTGCCAACCGGCTTTTGCAACGCGTTTATTCTCTTTTTCCGTAAGTGTAGCGGCCTTGCTTTACGTCTTCGCTTTCAAAAAACTCACGTTCGCAGGAAGCATCTCCCCAGAGCAGGTTGGCGGTAATGCGGTGAGATGTGGTATGCGAAAAGTTTTCGATGTTAGTTGTGTCGATCACGTCGCAGTAGAGGGAAGCAAAGCGTTTGAACCAGGGATATTCCTCGAAATATCCCAGCCAGGCCTCGGCATAGGCGCAGCGAACGCCTCCCTGCGAAGGTTCCCACCCATCCCAGGCTATGCGGGGCAGGTCGTTTACTTTCGGGAAATTTTCCAGCGTGGTATCCAGTCCCTCTTCCTGCGCTTTGGCTCGCATACGGTCGGTGCGGTCCAGGCTCAATTCAAAAACCGTTTTCTGTACCAGCGGCAGGGCGGCCTCTTCTCCCACGGCATCTACCAGCGTCTTGCAAAACCGGAAATACAGCATGGCAAAATGACGGCAGGCTTTTCGCACGTCGCCAATCGTTGCCGTCCCGGCGGACGGCCTTGCGGACGCCTTTGTCGGCCATCCCAGCAGTAAACTTGCGGAAGTTAATCCGGCGGTTCTGAAAAATGCTCTGCGCTGTTTCATACGATTGTTTTTTTATTTATCGGGGACAAAGGTAGTCCGGAACATGAAGCTGTAAAATACCGTGAGGAAGGTATTTTTTTACGGAGATACATCCGTTAGCTTTGTGCCCTGATTTGTTCGATACAGTCATTAAACCGATAAATAATTAAGTAATGAAAAAGATTTTGGTAATATCCGTTTATTTGTTTCTGCTGATTTCCGGCAGTTACGCACAGAAGGGGAAGAGAAAAGACGCCGCCCTGAACAGGGATGTCTTTACAGCGTATTTGGACAGCGCATTCGGCACGTATGACAGGCTGCAAAAGTTGATATGGAATCATCCGGAACTGGGCTTCCTTGAGGTCAAAAGCAGCGGTTTGCTGCAGGCGCATTTGAAGGAACACGGTTTTACGGTAGAAGCCGGCGTGGCCGGTATTCCCACGGCCTTTGTCGCGACCTTCGGGTCGGGAAGCCCCGTAATCGGCATCCTGGCAGAATTTGACGCCCTGCCCGGCATGTCGCAGGACACAGTGCCTTATCGCAAGCCGCTGACGGAAGGCGGCAGCGGTCATGCCTGCGGGCATCACGCCTTCGGCACGGGCGCGGTTGCCGGCGCGGTTGCCGTCAGCCGCTGGCTGGCAGCCGGCAGGCGCTCCGGTACCATAAAGGTTTTCGGTACGCCGGCCGAGGAAGGCGGCGGAGGCAAGGTCTACATGGTTCGCGAAGGGCTTTTCAGGGGGGTGGATGTGGTGCTTGACTGGCATCCTGCCGGCAGAAACGGCGTGAGCGTGGATACGGGAACGGCCATAGAAATGATAGACTATGTGTTCACGGGCGTGCCGGCACACGCGGCGGGGAATCCGGACAGGGGACGTTCGGCACTCGACGGCGTGGAAGCGCTCAACTATATGGTCAACCTCATGCGCGAGCACGTCCCCGCTTCTTCGCGGATACATTATGTGATACCCGAAGGAGGAGAGGCCCCCAATGTCGTGCCCGATCATGCCCGCGTGTCATACTATATCCGCAGTCCGAAGCGGGAAATACTGAAAGATCTGGTCGAATGGATCGGACAGGCGGCCGAAGGCGCGGCGAAGGGAACGCAAACATCCGTGAAAGCGGAAATCGTTTCCGGATTTTATGAAAAGCTGTATAACAGGCGACTTGCCGAGCTGGTACAGCGCAATCTTGAAACCGTCGGCGGAGTGAACTATGATGCGCGCGAACGCGCATTTGCCGAAGCCATTGTAAAGGGTCTGGGCAACAGCGATACGACATTGAATCAGGCGGAAAAGACTGCTCCGCTGGCTCCGGAAAGGCCGTCGGCGGGAGGCGGATCTTCCGATGTGGGCGACGTCAGCTGGAATGTTCCGACCGTCAGTTTCGGCACGGCGGTATTCATTCCCGGCAGCGCGGGACACAGTTGGCAAAACGTGGCGGCCGGCGGCACCACCATTGGCACCAAGGGACTGATCAATGCAGCCAAAGTCTTTTTGCTGACAGCCATTGACCTGTATTCCGATCCCGGACTGGTGGCGGAGGCCAGAGCCGAGTTTGAAGAAAGGCGCGGCGCGGACTTTCAGTATGTCCCTCTGCCAGGAAACCGTCCGCCGGCGCTGGACTATCGCGTAAAAAAATAAGATGGCGGATGTGTCAATGCCTCATATTGTCTTATCTTCAGCGACGTGAAATAAATAACATGAAATTATCCCAACATGTCCCTTAGCCATTTTTTGCTCAAGTGGAGGCGTCCAAAGAGTGGAGTGTTTTGCCTGAGTGGAGGTGTCCTCTTTTTTCTCAACAGGGTTGCCGTTTCGTTAAAGGCCTGTCCCGGAGGGACAGGCCTTTGGACACGACAGGAAGAATGTCTAATGACCATTTTGGCTTACATGCTCACTCTCAACTCGAAAGACGGTTGTCTTTACTCGAAAGACGGTTGTCTTTACTCGAAAGACGGTTGTCTTTGCTCTAAAGACAGTTGTCTTTACTCTAAAGACAGTTGTCTTTGCACCAAAGACAGTTGTCTTTACTCTAAAGACAGTTGTCTTTGCACCAAAGACAGTTGTCTTTGCACCAAAGACAGTTGTCTTTGCTCTAAAGACAGTTGTCTTTGCTCTAAAGACAGTTGTCTTTGCACCAAAGACAGTTGTCTTTGCGCTAAAGACAGTTGTCTTTGCACCAAAGACAGTTGTCTTTGCTCTAAAGACAGTTGTCTTTGCGCTAAAGACGGTTGTCTTTGGCCCAAAGACGGTTGTCTATTGGCGAAAAACAGGCGCTCCGGAGACACGTATGCATAAAATCGCGCTGCGCACAGGATAATCACGGGTCGATTCCTTTTTATCCTGAAAAGTCATTACCTTTGTGCAGCTATACAAAAGAAAATCGAATATGTATCATTTGGGAAAGTATAAAGCCTCCGACAAAATGAGCGACCTGATTTGCGAAAACTATCCAATGTTGCTTGTCATGAGCCGGTTTGGTATCGCATTGGGCTTTGGAGAGCAGACGATCGGCGAAGTGTGCCGCAAGAACGGGGTCGACGGGAAAACGTTCCTGACGGTGGTAAATATGCTGATCGGCGAAGAAAGGCAGGATGAAATTGATATGTCGCTGTCTGTAAAATCACTGATCGTCTACCTGCGCAACTCGCACGTCTATTTTCTGGATTTCCGTTTGCCGGCCATCCGTGTCAAACTGACGGAAGCTGTCGACTGCGAACATAACGATGCCGGACAGGCCATTGTTCGCTATTATGACGAGTACGTGTCCGAGGTGCGCAAACACATGCTTTACGAGGAAGAAACGGTCTTTCCCTATGTCGACTTGCTGCTGAACGGGAAAAAACGCCATTACCACATTGACATTTTCAGCAAACAGCATAATCAGGTGGAGGCGCGGCTTTCGGAACTGAAAAATATCATTATCAAATATTTTCCGGCGCGGAGCAGCAATGAACTGAACAGTGTCCTGTTCGACATTTTCGCCTGTGCAGAAGACCTGGCATCGCACAACCGGGTAGAAGACGACCTGTTTGTGCCGGTGATCAAGGCGCTTGAACGAAAAAAAATATCCAATGAGTAGTATGAGATTGCAGATAGCAGTTGCCGAGCCGTCGGTGATTGTCCGCAACGGCATCATCGCCGTGCTGAAACGCTTTCCGGCACTGAACGTTAACATCTTTGAGATTACCGACCCTTCGCGCCTGGCGGTCGAACTGTGCAAGTGGAAACCCGATATCCTGATCATAAATCCGCTCTTCCCCTGCGGCCTGTCCATACAGAGCCTGAAAAATGAAACGGGCTGCCGCAGCCTGAAATGCATTGCCCTGCAACATACACTGATGGAATCCTCCATGCTGAAGACCTATGACGAAACAATTTCCATTTACGACACGGCCGAACAGATCCGGGAGAAACTGGAAGCGCTCTGCTGTCCGGACCGGGAACCGGTGGAGCAGAACCGGCAGGATGTCAGTGTCCGCGAGAAGGAGATCATCGTCTGCGTCGTCAAGGGTATGACCAACAAGCAGATCGCGGAACATCTCTGCCTCTCTACCCATACGGTCATCACCCATCGCCGGAACATCGCCAACAAACTGCAGATTCACAGCCCGGCTGGTTTGACCATCTATGCCATAGTCAACAAACTGGTCGAACTGAACGAGGTTACCGGGATGTAATTCCGAAATGTCCATCCGGAAACCGGAGTCTCTGAAACACGGTCGATCATCCGGCGGCTACCCTGACTTAGGGGGGCAGTCTGTGTGTGCGATTCAAAAATTTCATGTACATTTGTACTGATTATTCAAGGTTTAAGAAGATGAGAAGAAGCATTATTTGGACAGGCTGTCTCTTGCTGACAGTTTTCCTTGCCGGGGCGCAGATACATACGCCGGTCAGATGGAAGATTGAGTTGACGGATCCTGTATCGGCTGAAAAGGAAGTTCGGTTCACGGCGATTGCCGAGGCGGGCTGGCATGTGTATGACATGAATTTACCCGACGGGGGGCCGATCCCGACCAGTTTCACGTTCGAGACCCTGAGAGGGGCGGAACTGATTGGAAAACCGGCTGCTTCCGTCACACCGGTTACGGTGCATGACGATATGTTCGACATGGATGTGAGCTGGTATGCCGGGACCGTTACCTTCACGCAGAAAATCACAGTCACGGACAGCAGAAAGTTTAAGCTCGCCGGCGAAGTAGAGTTCATGGCATGCAACGACGAAATGTGCCTGCCGCCGGAGCATGTCCGGTTTGCGTTTGACGGGAATCACCTGAAAAACGGCATCCCGGCCGGTGTCGAATCCGCAACGCCCGATTCGGTGGCGGAACCGGAAATCGCCCTCCCCGAAATACGGGAAGAAACGCCGGACTCTACGACTGCGGACCTGCCTCCGGCTGTTGCCGCGGATTTGAAACCGGCGTTGCGAGGTGTCCTGACCGAAAAACCGGCGTTGTGGACACCCGTGACGGATGAACTGAAAACTTTTGGCGACATGACGGCAAAGGC
>JAIRXI010000123.1 GCA_031268395.1 Tannerella sp.
GATTAAATAAATGTATTATGACAAAATATCTGCTACTTATCACATTCCTGCTTCCGGCAGGGATGTATGGACAGTCGCCCGCGGAACATTCCGGGGAGGAACTGGAATGTACGACGGTGACGGTTGGCCGGAAAGCATCGGCCGACGGCTCCGTAATGACTTCGCACAGCGACGACAGCGGGCGTACCCGCACCAGCATTACGGTCGTGCCGGCCAAAGACCATCCCGCGGGAACGATGAAAACACTGTATCGCCGCCGCGCCGCGCCCGACGAAAAGGGACGGATGCCTCACTATGAGTTCGTGGAAACGGGACAGATCCCGGAAGCGGCGCATACGTACCAGTACTTCAATTCCGCCTACCCGTGCCTGAACGAAAAACAGCTGGCCATCGGCGAATCGACCTTCGGCGGACGCGGCGAACTGCGCTCGGGCCTGGGACTGATCGACTGTTCGAGCCTTTGCATGTTGCTGCTGGAACGCTGTTCGACCGCCCGGCAGGCCATCCGTACGGCCGGCGAACTGCTCGAAAAATACGGCTGGAACGACGGCGGAGAATGCCTGACCATTGCCGACCGGCTGGAAGTGTGGCACCTGGAAATCACCGGCCCCGGAACGGGGAAAACGGGCGCCGTATGGGCGGCGCAGCGCATCCCCGACGACCATGTCGGCGTCAATGCCAATGCGTCCACCATCCGCGAAATCGACCTGAAAAACAAAGACTGTTTCATGGCCTCGGCCAACGTCTTTTCCGTGGCCGAAGAAAACGGATGGTATGACCGGAAAAGGGACGTCTTCCGTTTTGCCTACGCCTACGCGCCCTCCACACGAACCTCAATAGCCTGCCGCCGCCGCGAATGGCGGGTGTTCAGCCTGCTGGCGCCCTCGCTGAAGCTGGATGCCAACAGCGAAAACTATCCGTTCTCCGTGAAGCCGGATGCGCCGGTGAGGAAGGAAGACATGGTGCGCGTGTTCGCAGACTACTACGAAGGGACGGATTTCGACCTGCGCAAGACGCTGACCGTGACCGGCGACAGCGGCCGGACGGTCCTCTCGCCGCTGGCCAATCCGTTCATGAAAGCCGACGAACTGAAACTGCACCGAATCAACGGCGGCTGGAGCTGGCGGGGCGAGCGTTCCATCGCGGTGCACTACACCATCTACGCCACCATCCTGCAATGCCGCAACTGGCTGCCCGACGAAGTGGGCGGGCTGTGCTGGTTTGCGCTCGACAACGTCGCCTCCTCCATCTACGTGCCCTTTTACGGCTGTGTGACGGATTTGCCGCAGAGCTACAGGACGTGCGGCCGCGAAACGGGCTTCAGCCGGGAGGCGGCCTGGTGGGCTTTCAACCGCCTGGGCACGATCGCCGCCAAACGCTGGGGCGACATGCACCTGGAGGTCGACAGCGTGTGGAAACCCATGCAGGCTGAACTTTTCGATAAACAGCGCGCGGTGGAAACCGAAGCGCTCTCGCTGCTCGGACAGAACAGACGGGCAGAAGCCGTCGATTTCCTTACCCGATACAGCAGCGAATGTGGCAGCACGGCTGTCGAAACGGCCTGGCGTACGGGCGACTACCTCTGGACAACGTTCGACGGAATGTGGTAACATCCGGCGGCGTGCGCCAAATGCACGCGGCGGACGCAGCGCTGGAGAAATCTGCGGAAATCCATCCAATCTGCGTCCGCTGCGTGCATTTGACACACCTCCGTTCACAAAACCGTCCCGCACGACCGGCCCCTCCCCTACCCTGCCCTGCCGGACAGAAATACACTGTCCGCTTCGGGCGAAGGAACCTCAACCTCCTTTCCACCTCCTTTTAGGGATGCGAAATAAATAACCTGTAAGCGTTTCACGCGCCGCAAGGAGCCTCTCCGCCTCCTCCCGATTCAAACACGGAGGAAGACGGAGAGGAACTGTTTCAAAAGCCGAATGCCGCCGTCATTGCGAGGAGGAACGACGAAGCAATCGCCGATACACGCAAGGATTGCTTCCTTCGTCGCAATGACGGTGCACGGCGCGCTGTCCTGCAATGACGGGCACACGTATGAAAACTGAGGTTGTTTTGTTATTATACTTCACGCGGGATATTTTTGTGCATTGAGAAGTAAGGCTCCTGCCTTACAGCAAGCCTGGAGGCTTGCCTTTAACCCGACGCAGCGAAAGACGCTACGCCGAGCGAGGCCGTCATTGCGGGAGATCGCAATGAAAAGCAATGCACATAACCATGCCGTGTGAAGTATAAAAGGAGGTGGAAATGAGGTCGTCTGTCCGAAACGAAGGTTTGTCGTGCGGCGGTCATAAACGTATCGCCCCCTGAACACATGGTTTTACCGGTGAACCTTCCCCGTTCATCATTCATCGTTCATCGTTCCCCATTCATCGTTCATCGTTCATCGTTAAACGTTACGGCATCACGGCCGAAAGTTCGGCATAAGTCCTGTTGAAATCGCGTTCGGCTTCCAAGGCCCTGTTCACCGTTTCGTAGAGCAGTCCCGTTTCGACGATATACTCCAGGAGCGATATTTCGCCCGCGTCAAGCGCCTTTTTCAGCAAATCCGCATTATTCAGGGTCGTGAGCGACCTGCGGTACTTTTCGGCCGAGCGTTTCAGTCCTGCCGCGCGACTGTACAGGATTTGCAGACGGCCGTATAGCTGCTGCTCCGCATCTTCGCTTCGCTTTTCGGCTGCACGGACGGCCGCTCTGGCCTGCCGCACGCGGTTCCTGTTTTCCCACAGGGGGATGGTGATGCCAAGCGTAAGGCCCTGAAAGTGTTCGCCCGCCACCTTTTCGCTCATGTATCCTCCCGAAAAGACGGGAAGACCCATGGCCCTGCTCAGGCTGACACGCTTCCGGCCGACTTCCACCTCCTGCCGCACGTAGGCCAGCACCGGACTGTGCTGCTCGGCCTGCGCATACCAGTCCTCAAAGCCCGACAGGAACGGGATGTCCTCAAAACGGCTGTCGTCCAGCGACAGGTCCTGCCCGCCGTTCAGCCTCTTCAGTTCCGACAGCCGTGTGCTCCGTTCCATCCCGATGCGTTCCATCTCGCCTTCCGCGGCCGAGAGATTCAACTGTGCCTTGTTGTACTCCAGGCGGTTGATGTCGCCCTGCTCCAGCATCCTGTCATACGCTCCGGCAATCGTTTTTGCGTGGCCGAGACGCACTTCCATCTCTTTTTCGAGGGCATTGAAATAAATCAGCTCGATACCGCAGAGCCGGGCCTCCAGCAAAATATCCTTCCTGCCGGAGAGATACTGCAATTCGGCCAGGCTGTTTTGCCCGTCGGCGATCCGGCTCTTCAGTCCCGAAAGGGTGGGAATGTCGAACTTCTGGGTCACACTGATATCCGTGCGGTTCCCGACCGCTCCGGGAATGCCCCACAGATAGTTGAATCCCAGTTCCGGGTTTTCGAGGAAAATGCCGGTGCGGTTTTCCAGTTTCTGCGCTTCGGTTCCTTCCCGGAGCGCCTTCAGGGTGGTGTTGTTCGCTTCGACGGACTGCAGTACCCTGTCGATACTGTTCTGTGCCGCAAGCGAAAGGCTGGTCCATGCCATCCATAAAAATATCATCTTTTTCATTCTTGTCCGGTGTTAAGTTGATTTGACTTCATTCGTTGCTGTTTCGCTGTTTTCTTCCCGGTGGGTAATAAAATACATGACCGGAATAATAAATCCGTTGAGAAAGGTGGAACTCAGTAACCCGCCAAGGATCACCTGTGCCATGGGACTTTGAATCTCGTTCCCCGGCAGTTCGCCTCCGAAGGCCAGCGGGATCAGCGCCAGGGCCGAAGTGAAGGCCGTCATCAGGATCGGATTCAGGCGGTCCAGGGAGCCGGATATGATACATTCATACAGGGGAAGATGTTCCTTTCTCAGGTCGTTATACCTTGCTATCAGTAACATGCCGTTTCGCGTGGCAATTCCGAAGAGCGAGATAAACCCGATGATAGCGGGGATACTGATTTCGCCGCCCGTGAAGAAGAGTACCGTGACGCCGCCGATCAGCGCGAGCGGGAGGTTCAGCAGAATCACGACCGACTGCGCAACGCTCCTGAACTGGTTGAACAGAAGCAGGAAAATGACGAGCATGGAGAGGAAGGAAGCAAAAAGCAGCGTTCGCGAAGCCGCTTCCTCGCTCTCGAACTGTCCGCCGTATTCAATATGGTAGCCTTCGGGCAGTTGTATGCGTTCGTCGATCCGGCTGCGAATATCGTTTACGACGCCCCGCAGGTCCCGGCCTGCCACGTTCGCCGAAATCACAATCTTACGCCCCGCGTTCTCGCGATTGACGGTATTCGGCCCCGAGGTGGAAGTGATTTCGGCAATATGCTCCAGCGGGATTTTCCGCCCGCCGGCATCCACGGCCAGTTCCTTTATCCGTGCAACCGTTTCCCGGCTTTCGTCGTTCACTTTCAGGACAAGATCGAACGCCCGGTTGCCTTCGCTCACCTGCGAGACCGTTTCGCCGGCAAGCATCACGCGGATGATTTCGGCAAACTCGGGCAGTGAAATGCCGTACTTCGCCAGCATTTCGCGTTTCGGCTCGATTTTGAGCTGCGGACGTTCGATCTGCTGCTCCACGTTCAGGTCGGCAATGCCCCTCACCTCCCCTATCGCGGCTTTGACCTGGTTGCCCAGTGCAAACATCCGGTTCAGGTCCGAGCCGAAAAGCTTGATGGCTATGTTAGCCCGCGTGCCCGACAGCATGGCGTCGATCCGGTGCGAAATCGGCTGTCCGATTTCGATATTCACGCCCGGCAGCGCCTTCAGCCGGTTTCTTACATCGGCAAGAAATGCGTCCTTTGAACGCCGCCCCGGCACAAACGGGACTTCTATTTCGGAGACGTTCACGCCCAGCGCATGTTCATCCAGCTCGGCGCGTCCCGTCTTGCGTCCCGTGGTCTGCACTTCGGGGATGGACAGAAGAATATGTTCTGCCGTCCGCCCCATCCGGTCCGATTCTTCGATGGAGATGCCGGGCAGCGTGCTGATGTTTATCGTCAGCGACCCTTCGTTAAAGGGGGGAAGGAAACTGCGTCCGAGCATGCACGTTGCCGCAATCGTTACGGCCAGGGCCGTACCGGCCATCCAGAGCGTCGTCTTTTTATGTCTGAAGGTCCATGCCAGCGCCGGGCGATAGGCGGATTTAAGCTTCCGCACCACGAAAGGTTCCCGTTCCGGCCGGTCCTTTTTCGGTGGACGGGCAAGCATATAACTGCACAGGACGGGCGTAAGCGTAAGCGCCACAAGCGTCGAGGCAAAGAGCGCCGTGATGAAGGCAATGCCAAGCGGCGCCAGCATGCGCCCTTCCATCCCCGACAGAAAGAAAAGCGGCATAAAACTTGCCACAATGATCAGCGTCGAGTTGAGGATGGGCATCCGCACTTCCTTCGAGGCTTCGAAGACGACGTGCATCGCACTCTCGCGCGCTTCTTCCGGCTTCATCCTGTTTTCGCGCAGACGCTTGAACACGTTTTCGACGTCTACAATGGCGTCGTCTACCAGCGAACCGACGGCAATGGTCATGCCGCCGAGGCTCATCGTGTTGACGGTCATCCCCATCATTTTCAGCGAGAGGACGGAGATGACCAGCGACAGCGGAATGGTTATCAGCGAAATCACCGTTGTCCGCACATTCATCAGGAAGATAAACAGCACGATGACGACAAAGATGCCGCCTTCGACAAGCGCATCCTTTATGTTGCCGATGGAACTTTCGATAAAGCGCGACTGACGGAAAATGTCCGTAGATATCCGCACATCGGCAGGAAGCGACTTGCCCAGTTCGGCGAGCGAGCGGTCTATCTGCCCGGTCAGATCCAGCGTGCCGGTATCCGGCTGCCGGGTAACGGTCATCAGGACGGCGGCCTCGCCGCGGGACGACGCCACGCCCAGCCTGGGCGACCTGTTTCCAACCCGGACGTCCGCAATATCCTCCAGCAGGACAGGCACGCCGTTCGTGTTTTTTACTTTGGCCTTGCCCAGCGCATTCACGTCGCCGGTCGCGAGAACGCCCCGTATCGTATATTCATTCCCATATTCATACAGCACTCCGCCGGAAATGTTTCTGTTCATGCCGGACGTGGCGCTCAGCACTTCGTCCAGACTGACGTCACAGTGCTTCATTTTCTGCGGATTCAGCAATATCTGGTATTCTCTGATTTCGCCGCCCAGCACCGAGACCTGCGCCACGCCGCCTGTGGACAGCAGGCGCGGGCGTATGGTCCAGTCGGCCAGGGTGCGAAGCTCCTGCAGCGAGGTCGTGTCCGACGTCAGCCCGACAATCATCATTTCTCCCAGGATAGACGACTGGGGACCCAACACAGGATTGCCGGCCTGGGGGGGCAGTGCGTCGCCCACCACAGCCAGCTTTTCCGATACGATCTGTCTGGCACGGTAAATGTCCGTACCCCAGTCAAATTCGACCCATACGACGGAAAAGCCCGTCGTCGACGACGAGCGTACGCGGCGTACATGCGTGGCGCCGTTGACGGCCGTCTCGACCGGAAAGGTCACAAGCTGTTCCACTTCCTCGGCCGCCATGCCCTTTGCCTCCGTCATGACAACGACGGTCGGCGCGTTCAGGTCGGGAAACACGTCCACTTCCATGCGGGTGGATGTAAAGGTGCCTGCCATCATCAGCAGGACCGCGCCGACCACAACAATCAAACGATTGTCCAGCGAAAACTGAATTATTCTGTTTAGCATAATTATAATGTCAATGTATGATACATCCGTTTCCGCTTAATGGCCGTGCCCTGCGGGAACGACGCCCGCGCTGGCGGCCTGTTTGAGCTGGTATGTTCCTTTGATAACGACTTTGTCGCCGTTTTGCAGACCGGAAACGACGTGTACCTTCTCGCCGTTATCCTGCCCCAGCGTGATTTCCTGTTTGCGGTACATCTCCCTGCCGAGTTGCAGATAGACGAAATAAAGTCCCTGCTCTTCCACGACGGCCGATACGGGCAGGCTGATCACATCGTCCCGGGAGGCGGACAGCAGGTAAACTTCGGCAAATGCGCCGGGAAGAATATCGCCCGTATTGTCAAATTCGAACGTGACGGGAATGTAAAACGACGACTGGCCCGAACTTTTCCCGAACGAAAGCAGGCGACCGTTCATGTCCTGTATCCGGTATAAGGTATTGTCGTATGCCGTCCGGAAATGGGCCGTCCGGACGTCGGCCAGGGTTTTATAATACTTTTCCGATACTTCGGCCCTCAATTGCAGGCGTTTGTTCCGGGACACGGTTACGATGGGCTGGCCTACGGTCACGTATTCGCCCTGACTGACCAGCCGGTTCCGGATGAAACCGCTGACCGGCGTTTTCACGGTTACGCCCTGCGCGGTCATATCGGCAGACTGCGCTTCGTAGGCCGTCTTTGCCGTTTCGTAACGCTGGCGGATCTGCTCAAATTCCCTGGCGGAAATGATGCTGTCCTTGGCAAGCGCCTCGGCGCGCTGACAGGCTTTCAGTTCCGTCTCGTAATTGATTTTGGCCAGGGAACTGCGATCGCCGTCCTGCAAATGTTTTGCCGAAACGGTGACAACGGCTTCGCCCGCCTTGACGGCGGTGCCGTCCGTAATGGAGCGGTTCACAAACGAAACGATGCCGCTGCTCGTTGCCGCAAGCGTTGTTTCGTCGCCCTGTGTCGCCAGAATCTGTCCGCTGGCCTTTATCACCCGGCAGAAGGTTCCCGGCACAATGTCTTCTGTTTCCAGTCCGGCGGCTTCGGCTTGCATGAGGGAGAAATAAATCTCGCCCGTATGCGCTCTGCCGGCTGCCCCGTCTTCATCTTCCTGTCTGTTGCCTTCAGTATGTTCATGCGCCTTTTCCGCTGCATGTCCGTATTCCTTTTCCTTGCGGCAACCACCGGCAATCACGGCCGTTACGATGAAAAGGAAGGTTATATTTTTTCTCATTTCTGTTGCTGTTTAATTGATAATAAATGATTGTTTTGAAAACGTCCCTGTGCGCTGCCGGATATGATCCGGCAGACTGGCTTATGGGAGTTTGTCGTTGAAGGTTGTGCGGGGACACGGTATGTCTGTCGGTAAAAGGCCGGACGTGTCTGTCCTGCTTTTACCGGAAGTATCCCCTAAACGGAAAGAGGAGGAGGAGCGCGCAAACCGTTATCCCGGCTTGTGCTGAAGGACGGGTAAAGACGTACAGGCCCCTCGCCGTATTCCGGAGAAGGGTCTGTGTTTTCGGCATCGCGCTGCGATGCGACTGCCGCCAGGCAGGACAGCGCAAAAAAGAGGTGTGCATGTGGACGGTGGTCATGATGACTGGATTCCGCCTTGCATTTCGTTTCTTGCTGATCGGACGAAAACAGATAGCTGTCATCCACAAGGCACCGGTCATAGCCGGGCAAACCGGAATGATGACGGTGCGCATGTTCGCCGCCGCCGTCGTGCCTGTCTTTGCAACACTCCGTTGCAAAGCAAACCGTCGCCTCATCATGGTGATGATGGGGGAAGTTGCGCATAACGAGCAGTGAAACAACGGCAAATGCGACGAATAATATGGAAAGACAGCGTTTCGGCATGTTTTTAATCAACTGAAATTATCATTTTCCGTGCAAAGATACTATGCAGGAAGAATATATCCAAATTTGTTATGCGGGTCCGACAGGGAACATGTACGTTGCGAACTGGACACTGCGCTGGCTCTGCCGCAGCGTTGCCGGGTGCAGCTGCCGCTCGGGCGGTACCGGAATCATTGTGTTCCGGATTCCGCCTCAGGGCGCCCTCCGGCACACTCAGATAACGCCCCGCAACCTGTCTTCAAACGCGCTCAATGCGGCTTTGGCGCCTTCGCCCATGGCGATGACGATCTGCTTGTACGGGACGGTCGTCACGTCGCCGGCTGCATAGATGCCCGGTTGAGAGGTTCGGCCATGCGCGTCGATTTCGATCTCGCCGGCGCGATTGACGCTGACGGTATCCTTGAAAACGGCGCTGTTGGCAGCCAGGCCGATCTGTACGAAAACACCGTCCAGCTCAAGGAGGTGCTCTTCGTCCGTCTGGCGGTTCTTCACGCGCAGGCCGGTGACTTTTTCGCCATTACCAATGACTTCCAGCACCTGGGAGGAAACAAAGATTTCCACATTCGGACGGCTTTGAGCCTTTTCCTGCAATACCCGGTCGGCTTTCAGTCCGTCCAGAAATTCGATCACCGTCACGCTGGCGCAGATGCCCGAAAGGTCAATCGCCGCCTCGATGCCGGAGTTGCCTCCCCCCACGACGGCAATGCGCTTCCCTTTGTAGAACGGGCCGTCGCAGTGGGCACAGAAGGCGACGCCCCGGCCGACATGTTCCGTTTCTCCCGGGACATTCAGCCGGCGCCAGCTTGCGCCCGTAGCGATGATTACCGCCGGCGCTGCGAATCTTTCCCCGCCTTTCACCCAGACAACTTTTTCCTTTTCAATCATTTCCAGCTTCTCTGCGCGGCGATGTTCAAACAAGTCAATGGAATAGGCCCGGATATGGCTTTTCAGGCTGTCGGCCAGCGCTTCGCCGGTCGTATAGGGAATGGAAATCAGGTTTTCGATCCCGACCGTTTCCTGTACCTGACCGCCGACTTTCTCCGCCAGCAGCGCAACACGCAATCCTTTCCGCGCGGAATAGATCGCCGCCGAACTGCCGGCCGGACCGCCGCCAATGACGATGACATCGTATTTCCCGACGGGCGCTTCGCCTTCGTCGACCACTGTCCCGTAACGCGCCTCCAATTTGTCCAGCAATTCCCCAAAAGAGGTTTTGCCCACATGCAGCAATTGACCGTCGGCAAAAACGGAAGGCACCCCCTGTATTTTCAGTGCGTCCACTTCGGCCCGGTTCAGCGATCCGTCCACCATTTCATGGCTGAGACGGTCGTTCAGCAACGCCATCAGGTTGAGCGCCTGTACCACATCCGGACAATTGGTACATTCCAGGGATACATACGTCGTCAGTCTGATAGCGCCTTTTAAAGCCCTGACCCGCTTGCAGACGCCTTCGTCGGGAATAGTTTTCCCCTGTCCGTTGCTGTTCAGGATCGCCAGCAGCAGGGAAGTAAATTCATGTCCGCCGGGGATGCCGCGAAACCGGATGCCCGTGTCCTTCCCGTCCTTCAAGAGCGAAAAGGCCAACCCCTCGCCGTCGTTTACCTTGCAGACGACTTTGCCGGAGGATGCGGCAGCCACATCGCCCAGCAGATCGAGCAGTTCTTCCCGGCGCTCATGCTGCGGAGAGACCGTGATGTCCAGTACATAATCTGCCTGCAATCCGGCGAACAGCGTCCGGATTTGTTCTTTGAATGATGAATCCAACATAGCTATTGACTTGATTGATTTAGGGAGTGCGCGGAATAAAAATGTGCAGCGAATCGCCGGTAGCCGTTTCCCTGCACAAGATTATTCTGCGCACGATGTAAATCAGATTTTTCCTACCAGATCAATACTCGGTTTCAGGGTAGCGTCCCCTTTTTTCCATTTGGCCGGACAAACCTGGTCGGGATGCGAAGCGACAAACTGGGCGGCTTCCACTTTCCGAAGCAGTTCGTCGGCATTCCGTCCGATCCCGTTGTCGTGAATCTCGGCGACCTTGATCAGTCCTTCCGGATTGACAAGGAACGTCCCGCGATACGCCAGTCCTTCTTCTTCGATCAGGACGCCGAATGCGCGGCTCAATGCGCCGGTGTGGTCAGCCAGCATCGGATACTTGATTTTGCGAATCGTCCCGGAGGCATCATGCCATGCCTTGTGCACGAAATGCGTATCGGTACTGACGGAATACACTTCTACGCCCATTTCCTGGAACCTGACATATTTTTCTGCCATGTCTTCCAGTTCGGTCGGGCAAACAAAGGTGAAGTCGGCCGGATAGAAAAAGAATATAGCCCACTTCCCCTTGACGTCATCGCTGCTGACGGTTTTGAAACTTCCATTTTGATATGCCTGTACTTTAAATTCCGGCATCTGAGAATTAATAATCGGTTGCATAGTCTCTAAATTTAAAATGAATAAATCATTATCATTATTTTCGAGGACAAAATTAATGCGATATTCCCTGTCTGTCAAACTGATATTTTTTATCTTTGCATCAAAAATATCTATCTTTGAGCCTTATGAACATTCAACAATTGGAATATATCATTGCCGTAGACAATTTCCGGCATTTTGCAAAGGCAGCGGATGCCTGCTGCGTCACGCAACCCACACTGAGTATGATGATCCAGAAACTGGAGGACGAACTGAATGTCAAGCTGTTCGACCGGACGAAACATCCGGTCGAACCGACCGCCATCGGAGTCCAGATCATCAGTCAGGCACGTGTGTCGCTGAAATATTTCAACCAGATCAAGGAGGTAGTGGATCAAGAACAACACATGGCCAAGGGCAGTTTCAAACTGGGCATGATCCCGACCATTGCCTCCTATCTTGTACCGACCGTACTCCACCGGCAGTACACCGGCTCCAGCGACATCGAACTGATCATCAGGGAAAATACGACCTCCGGCCTGATCCCCAAGCTGCTGGACGGGACGCTGGACGGCGCGGTGATGGCCGGCCCGCTCAACCATTCCGGACTGGTGGAACATCCCGTTTACTACGAGAAATTTTATGCCTACGTCTCCCCCTGCGACGAGGCGCACAAGGAAAAGGAAATTGATCTGGACCGGATTGACCTTCACGATCTCTGGCTGCTGGAAAACGAACATTGCCTGCGCGGCCAGATCGAGCGGCTGTGCCGGATGAAACGGAAAATGTCCGGCAGCGACAGCAGGATCAAATATGAATCCGGCAGTATCGACACGCTGATCAACGTTGTCGACTGCAATCCGGGCATCACGATTATCCCAGAGATGCACGCCATGGGCCTGAGCGAAGAAAAACAGGAAAACCTGCGTCCGCTCAAGAACTTGACGGCGGTAAGGGAAGTGAGCCTGGTCGTCAGCAAAGATTATGTCCGCAAGACGCTCCTGAATATCGTGACGGATATTATCCGCGATTCGGTGCCCAAGTCCATGCAAGACCCGAAACTGAAAGCGCATGTGGTAGATTTGTAGGCGACGGGAAATGTTTCAGGGGCCACGTTGCCGGGGCTGGAAGCGCCGGTTGCCGTCAGCGGATGAAATTTGTCCGGTGGCGTACGGCTTCTTTTTCAGGATGCGGGACGCTTGCCCCGGCGACGTCGATACACTTCAGCAGCCAGGCCATATTCCGCCCCAGCGTCCGCATGACCTGCAAGCCTTCCAGATCTTGCCGGACTTCTTCCGGCGTGTTGCCGTGGACTTCATTCCAGTAGTGGGACGAAACGACCGGCATGTTCGAAATGGTGAAATACTTGTTCAGGGCGTCGAAGGCAGAGGCGGCTCCTCCGCGGCGGCAACTGACAATGGCGGCAGCCGGCTTGCAGGCAAATGCGCCGCCGCCGGCATAAAACACCCGGTTGAGGAGGGCCAGCAGGGCGCCATTGGGCGAAGCGTAATAAACCGGCGAGCCGATTACGATGCCGTCTGCCGCTTTTATCAAGTCAATACATTGGTTGACCGGGTCGTCCGAACAGGAACAATATCCGGTTTTCACGCATTGCCAGCAGGCAATACATCCCCGGATCGCTTTTGTCCCGATATGGAAGATGCGGGTTTCGATACGCTGCTTTTCCAGTTCTCCTGCCATTTCGGACAGCGCGGTAAAAGTACATCCGCTTTTGTGCGGACTTCCATTGATTAGCAATACATTCATGTTGTTTCGGTTTAATAATGATTCTTGTATGAGACACTTTCGTTTTGCGACACTCGCAGAGAGCAAATCGCCACGCTGCAAAGATACGGAAATTACCCTTGTACATGCAACTTCATTCGTTTGAAACTGACAGTTGCGGCCGCATTCATCCTGCCGTTAAACGGGAGGCAAGTCGGTTTATGCCCAACACACTGTTATAAAAGGTTCTCCGCCGGAGGTTCCTGTTCCTGTCCGGTCAATTTGAACCGTATGCGCAGCCTTCCGTCTGCATAGTCGCAATTCAGCAGTTTGAAACGGCCTATCCCGGACGTGTTATCCACGTGCCGGCCGATGCAGGCACAGGCGTCGTAGTCCCCCACGCGCACAATGCGCAACGTGTCGGAAACATGCCCGGGCAGCTTGCTTAAATCCACATACCTTGCCGCATCTTCACGACTCATCAACTCGCAACTGACGGCCAGGCGCCGGTCGATGATCTCATTGACTCTTCTTTCAACTTCTTCCATTTGCGCACCGGTCGGCGCTTCCGGAAGCAGGTAGTCACATTTGCTCTTTTTTCGCTCGATATGCGCATTCCGGGACCTCGGACAGCCGAACATCCGTACCATGGTCTGGTTCAGGACATGTTCCGCCGTATGCATTGGCGGATATTCCTCCTTGTTATGTTCATTCAATTGATTCCGTTCCATTCCTGTTCTTTTTAAACGGCCACAAAGTTATTCAAATATGGGGAATTATGCCTGCGCGGCGCAGCATAAAGTTCGATGAGCCAGTCGGAACGTGCCCGATCTTTTTTGAATCGCCGGGCGATCTCTTTTGCCCGTTCAACCATTCAGCCATGCGGATGATCTTGCAGACAGAAAAAAGTGACTATCTTTGCCTCATTAAAAGATAGATATATGACATTAAAACGCTTTGGTGTTTCACTGGAAGACGAACTGCTGGACGCTTTGGACCGGTATGTAACGGAAAACGGATTTGCCAACCGTTCGCAGGCAATACGTTTTCTCGTGGAGAAAAACGTGGCAGAAAAAAAATGGCAATGCGACCACATTGTAGCAGGCACAATTGTAATCATGTATAACCAGTCAGGGAAGGAAATCGCTTCGAAAATCACCGCCATTCAGCAACGCTATCAGGACGTGATTCTGTCTTCTTCCCAGTATTACCTGAATGAAACCTTCTGCCTGCACATCGCAACAGTCACCGGCACGGCTTACCGCCTGACGGAACTTTCCGACAGGCTGATTACCATCAAGGGCATCAAACACGGCAAACTGGTCATGAGCCGGGCCGACTGAAGGACCTCATTTTCACACGACCCTTAGCGCCGCCTCCCGCAGCGTCCGGCAAAAAAACCGCCGTCGGGCCGCCTGACTTCCGGGTGTTTTATCTATCTTTGTGCTTGCAAACAGGATAAAGTCTATGAATAAGCGGTATATATATGTGATTATTTCGTGTTTATGGTTAGCCGGCGCATGTCCGGCGCAGTCCGCCTCCGGAAAGCCGGAAAAGGCAGACGACTTCACGTATACGCTGGCCTCCGGCGAACAGGGAACGCTCTATGCGCTTCGCAGCGAATGGATGCTGCTTTATTTCTACGATCCGGAGTGTGAAGACTGTCATGCGCTGATGAAACGGCTGAAGACGTCGGAAAGGCTCAACCGGTTCATCGAGGAAAAGCGCATCCGGGTACTGGCCGTATATCCGGAGGACGACACCGCCGTGTGGCTGGAACAGGCGGAACAGGTGCCGCAGACATGGATTAACGGCTACGACAAAGGCGCCGTCATCTACACCGAAGGACTTTACGGGATCACCCACCTGCCGGCGCTCTACCTGCTGGACAGGGGTAAAAACATCCGCCTGAAGGCGTCGACGGCAGACGAAGTGGAAAATGAATTGAAACTTATCGGTAATAAATAGAGAATGTCTGCTTTGGAGACGAAAATTCACTTAAAAGTACAGGGATTGACAAACAGCCAGATACAGTCGGGCGCCTATGCGCTGATTCTGGCTGAAGACGGGCCGCGACGGCTGCCCGTGATCGTGGGCGTCGCGGAAGCGCAGTCGATCGCCATCGCACTGGAAGGGCTACAGCCGATGCGTCCCCTGACGCACGATCTGTTCACACGCTTCATCCGGACATTCCGGATTCATCTGCGGGAAGTCTTTATCTATAAATTTGAAGAGGGCGTGTATTTTTCCGAAATGATTTTCTCGGACGGGGAACGCGAACAGCGGATTGATTCGCGCACGTCGGATGCCGTGGCCGTGGCCTTGCGCATGGGATGCGAAATCTATACGTCGGAATCGATCATGCAGAAATGCGGAATCGTGATGAAAGAAACCGCAGAAAGCGACGGAGAAATGGTCCTGCAAGGGATCATGGCGGCCGGAAAGGAGGCCGGCGACAGGGGAAAACTGACGAACTGGCTGCGTATCATGCAGAAAAATGAAATCAGGGAACGCATGGAGCAGGCCGTCAGGGAAGAGAACTACGAATTTGCCAAACTGTGTCGCGAAGAATTGCAGCGCCGCGAGACGGAGGGAGATACCCAATTTTAAGCCGATGCCGCTTTTTTATGCTCCGGAGATAGCCTGCCGGCCGGTACTGCCCGAAGACGAAGCGGCACATGCCTTGCGGGTACTGCGTCTGCACGCCGGCAGCGAAATCACCCTGACCGACGGAAAGGGTTTCTTTTATCTGGCCACCCTTCGGCAGTCCCATCCCAAAGCGTGTGAAGTGACGGTATTGAAACGCTGGCCGTCCAAGCCGCCGGCCGCCTGCCGGATACACATTGCCGTGGCGCCGACGAAAAACGCTGACCGGATGGAATGGTTTGTTGAAAAGGCAACGGAAATCGGGATTCACGCCGTCACCTTTCTGGATTGCCGCTTTTCCGAAAGGCGCGAACTGAAAACCGTTCGCCTGCAAAAAGTCGCGGTCGGCGCCATGAAACAGTCACGGCAGGCGTTCCTGCCCGCACTGACGGAGATGACCCCATTCCGCACATTTGTCGGCCAGCCGTTCGACGGACGCAAATTCATTGCGTACTGCGAAAAGGACGACCTCCACAGGCCGCCGCTTTTAAACCGGTTATATCATCCAGGCGAAGATGCGCTGATGCTCGTCGGCCCGGAAGGGGATTTCAGCCCGGAAGAAGTCGCCCTGGCCCTGGAGTCGGGCTTCACGCCGGTGTCGTTAGGCCTCAGCCGCCTGCGCACCGAAACAGCCGCACTGGTAGCCTGCCATACCATCCATGTCTTGAATGGAGGAATG
>JAIRXI010000281.1 GCA_031268395.1 Tannerella sp.
CACGCAAACACCGCGGCGGCGCCGCAGCTCTCACTGCACGTCGCGCTACCGTTCCCGGGCTGCCGCAGGTCTGTTTGGACGTTTCGCAAAGTTTGCTGAGCCGCCGCAGGTCTGTTTGAAGGTTTCGCAAAGTTTGCCGGGCTGCCACAGGTCTGTTTGAAGGTGTCGCAAAGTTTGCTGAGCCGCCGCAGGTCCGTTTGGACGTTTCGCAAAGTTTGCCGGGCTGCCGCAGGTCTGTTTGGACGTTTCGCAAAGTTTGCCGGGCTGCCGCAGGATTGCGGGAAGGTTTCCATTCTTTGCGAAAAGCTGTTTCCCGATTCAAATGAAAACGTCCTCCCGCTGCAACGGTCTTTCCGCGATTGCCGGATGCTCCGGATGTACGCGGAAACATGCCGGACACGCCGTCCCCGCCTTCCAAAAAAAATGGAGACCGTCCAAAACGGAATGTTAAACGCTGATTTACAGCAAATTTTTTTTTTGGGGGGGGGGGGTAATTGCTGAGACGACAACAGGCACGCGGGAATGTGCATCACACTCCAACTCGCCGGACAACCGCGGGAGCGATTGCCCAAAACAGGGTACCCTGAAATTGAATATGTTCGTCCGTCTCACCTGATATAACCTCCACGTTTATTTTAAACGGTGCAAAGATATTGTTTTTTTATTATTCTGTTCCGCGCGGGGCGCATCTTTCGTTTATTTAATGTTGCGATCAAAAGAATTGAGATTTTCATGAACGATGAATGATGCCGTTTTTTGCCGGCCGGGCCTCTTCAGGACACGGGCAAAAGAATCTCATTTCCACCTGCCATGCACCGTCATTGTAAGGTACGAAGCAATCGCCAAACCATGCAGGGGTTGCTTCGGGTTTCCTGCTTCGGCGATTGCTTCACTGCGTTCGCAATGACGGCGCACGGCGCGCTGTCCCATGCTCGGCGGAGCGTCTCGCTGCGTCGCTGAAGAAGTAAGGCTCCTGCCTTACAGCAAGCCCGGAGGCTTGCCTTTAACCCGACGCAGCGAAAGACGCTACGCCGAGCGAGGTGTCCTTGCGAGAGGCCGCAATGAAAGGAACGAAGCAATCCCTGCGTGTATCGGCGATTGCTTCGTTCGAGTATTTGCCCACGGATTAAGGATGAATAGCGCGAGTTCAAATCCGGTTTTAGCTTTTTAGCCTTCATTGGATGTTGTGGCTGCAATGCGGGTTAGCCATTAATCATCAGCTTTTTCTTCAGCAGCGTTACGGCTTCGGCCGGCGAGGCGGTTTCGCCCAGCAGTTGCACGAACTTGCTGCCGACGATCGCGCCAGAGGCGTTGGCAACTGCCGCGTCGAAGGTGGCCCGGTTGCTGATGCCGAAGCCGATCAGCCGGGGATTCCGGAGGTTCATCCGGTCGATACGACGGAAATAGGCCAGCCGGTCGTCGTCGAAGGCGTGCTGTGCGCCGGTCGTGGCAGCGCTTGATACCAGGTAGATGAAACCGTCCGTATGCCCGTCGATCAGGCGGATACGTTCGTCGGAAGTTTCGGGCGTTATCAGCATAATGACTTTCAGTCCGTAACGGACGGCCGTGGTCCGGCAGTCTGCCATGTAGTCGGCAAAGGGCAGGTCGGGGATAATCATGCCGTCTATGCCGACGTCGGCGCACGACCGGCAGAATGCGTCAAACCCGTACTGCATCACCGGGTTGAGGTAACCCATCAGCAGGAGCGGCATCTGCACTGTCCGGCGAATATCTTTCAGTTGCCCGAAAAGCCGTCGCAGCGACATGCCGTTGCGCAGCGCCTGCATGGCTGCACGCTGGATGACGGGGCCATCCGCCATCGGGTCGGAAAAGGGAATGCCGATTTCCGCCATGTCCACGCCTCCGTGCTGCAAAGCCTCCAGTACGGCCTGCGTGTTGTCCGGTTCGGGATACCCCGCCGTGAAGTAAACGGACAGGATTCCCATCCGTCGCGTTTCGAAAAGTTGTGTAATCCGATTCATATACCTGTTTTCTGATTTGTTTCGTTTCTTAGCCGGTGAATAAAGCGCTCCAGGCGGGCCGTATCCTTGAGTGCCGGGGCGGTTTCAAAGCCGCTGTTCAGGTCGATGCCTGTCCATTGCGGGTGACGGAAGCGGAGCAGTTCCTCCGCGCTTTCGGGACGGAGGCCGCCGCCGAGCAGGAACGGCGTCCGACCCGCATAAGCCTCCAGTGTTTGCCAGTCGAAGCATTTGCCGGAACCGCCGTATGTATCGCATTTCGTGTCGAACAGAAAACAGGCGGCACACGACTCGTATGTCGCCGTCTGTTCCAGATCGGCGGCCGTAGCGACGGGAAAAGCCTTGATGACGCGGCACCCCGCCTGTTGCAAGGCTTCGCAGAGGCCGGGAGATTCGCAGCCGTGCAGTTGCAGGTAATCCAGCCCGTAGCGGGTGACCTTTTCCAGCATTTCCTCCATGCCGGCATTGACGAATACGCCGACTTTCGTTTTCCTGCACCGCCGAATGACCGCCGCACGGGTGTCCCCGTCCGGCACGCAACGCGGCGAGGCCGGGTAGAAAACAAACCCCATCCAGTCCGCGTCCAGACGCGCTACCGCACGGATGTTTTCCACCTCGCGCATCCCGCACACCTTAATCGTCAATCGTTTCATGCGGGCCTCCCGGTGGACTGTTCATGACTGTTCATTTGTGCAATAAAGGCTGCCAGCGCCTCGCCGGGCCGGTCTGTTTTCATAAAGGTCTCCCCGATCAGGAAACCCCGGAAACCGGCTTCTCTCAGCTGTACAACCGTTGCCGCCTCCGACAGTCCGCTCTCCGAAACCGACAGCGGCGATGCGGCCCCCGCGCCGGCTTCTGCCCGTATCCGTTCCATCAGCCGGAACGAGTTTTCGACCGTCGTATGGAACGTCCCCAGGTTCCGGTTGTTCACACCCAGCATGTCAATTTCCGGGTGGAGGCAGGCCAGTTCGCGTTCGTGATGGATTTCCAGCAGGACTTCCATCTCCATCGCATGGGCAGTCCGCGCCAGCCGCAGGCACTCGCTGCGGGTCAGCGTGGCGGCAATCAGCAACACGGCGTCGGCGCCCATTACCCGTGCCTGGAACAGCTGGTATTCGTCGATGATAAAATCCTTGCGCAGCAGCGGCAGGCGCACCTGCGCACGAGCACGCTGGAGGTCGCCCAGCGAGCCGCCGAAGAAATCACCGTCTGTCAGGACAGAACAGGCCGCTGCGCCGCCGCGTTCGTAGGCGGGGACGACCTCCTCGACGCGGGCGCCGGCATGTAGCCAGCCCTTCGACGGCGACCTGCGCTTAAATTCGGCGATAATCCCCGACGGCGACCGTTCCAGCGCGCGGCGCATCGAATTTACGGGACGGCTCATCCGCGCAGCGCCCATCGCCAGCAGCCTCTCCGACGGGACGGCCGCCTGCTGGCTGGCCACTTCCCGGCGCTTGTGCGCGACAATCGTTTCCAGTATATCCATCTTATCCGTTTACCTCCAGAAACTTTTTCAGCGCGGCCAGCGCCCGCCCGGAGGCCAGCGACTCGGTCGCTTCGGCGATGCAGGCGTCGATGGCCTTCTCCGGGCATATCACCTGGATGGCAAAGGCGGCGTTGGCAACGACGCAGAGGCGTTGCGCTTCCGTGGCCGTGTTGTGCAGGACGGCGTCGAAGATACGGGCGGCATCGGCCGGGGCGTCGCCGCCGGAAAGTTCGGATTCGGACACGCGCGGGAAACCGAGCATCTCCGGCGTGTAGAGTTTTTCGCGGTCGGGCAGGATCACTTTGAAATCGTCCGTGAGCGAAATCTCGTCGTAGCCGTCCAGGCTGTGCACCACGCCGAACCGGACGCCGCTTTCCTGGTATGCATACGTGTAGAGCCGCGCCAGCGGCAGGTTGTAGACGCCCAGCAGCTGGCAGTTCGGGCGGGCGGGATTGACCAGCGGGCCGAGGATGTTGAAGAAACTGCGCACGGCCAGGTTCCGCCGCACAGGCGCGACGGCCTTCAGCGCCGGATTGAAGAGCGGGGCATGCAGGTAGGCCATGCGGCAGGCATCCATCGAGGCGCGCAGCCGGTCGATGTCCGTGGTGAACTTCACGCCGTGCTGCTCCATGACATTGCTCGCGCCGCTGACCGACGTGGCGCCGTAGTTGCCGTGCTTGACCACGAAGTAGCCGGCGCCGGCCAGTACGAAACAGGCGGACGTGCTGATGTTGAACGTGTTTTTGCCGTCGCCGCCCGTCCCCACAATGTCGATAAAAGGCCAGTCGGACAGGTCGACGGGCAAACTCATCTCCAGCAGGGCTTCGCGGAAGCCCGTCAGTTCCTCGACGGAGATGTTGCGCATCAGGAAGACCGTAATCAGGCTGGCTATCTGCGCTTCGCCGTACGTGCCGGACGCGATGCGCTGCAACAGTGTGCGCGCTTCGCTCCGGTCCAGGTAGCGGTGCTCAAATAAATGGTATAATATCTGTTTCATGATTCCTTTCTTTTTACTATGCTGTTATTTACACTATATTTTACTTTATACACAAACCCGGGTGGCCGGTACCTGCAAGGCGACCCAGTTGCGGAGCAGGGTCATGCCGTGGGGAGTAAGGACGGATTCCGGGTGAAACTGTACGCCGCGCACGTCGTATGTGCGGTGGCGGAGGGCCATGATACGGTTTTCGGCGGCGTCGACGGCGGTCACTTCGAGGCAGTCGGGGAAGTTTTCTTCGGAGACCACCCACGAATGGTACCGCCCGGCGCGGAAGGCGGGTTCCAGCCCGGCAAACAGCGGGTCGCGGACGACGACGCGGACGTCGGAACAGACGCCGTGGAAGACGTGCGTCAGGTTCAGCAGTTTGGCCCCGAATGCCTCTGCGATGGCCTGTTCGCCCAGGCATACGCCGAGGATGCTTTTCTGCGGCGCGTAACGCCTGATAAGCGGCAGGAGCAGGCCGGCTTCGGACGGGATGCCGGGGCCGGGCGAGAGGACGATCTTGTCGAACGGCGCCACGTCGTCGAGCGCGATCCGGTCGTTGCGGTGCACCTCCACTTCTGCACCCAGTTCCAGCAGGGCGTGACGCAGGTTGTAGGTGAACGAATCGTAATTGTCGAACAGTAATATCTTCATCATTCAGTGGATTAGGGTTTCTGCCTGCCGGATAGCCTTGTCGAGGGCGCCCAGTTTGCTGTTTACTTCCTGCAGTTCGCGTTCTTCGTCGCTGAGGGCTACGATGCCGGCGCCTGCCTGATAATAGAGTACGTTGCCGCGGCTGACGAACGTGCGGATGGTGATGGCCTGGTTCAGGTCGCCGTTCAGCCCGATGAAGCCGATGCAGCCGCCGTAGGCGCCGCGGTTGTGGCGCTCAAGTTCGGTAATCAGTTCCATGGCGCGGACTTTCGGAGCGCCGCTGAGCGTCCCGGCGGGAAAGGTGTCGACCAGCGTGCGGACGGCGTTGCTTCCGGCTTCGATGTCGCCGCTCACGCGCGAGACGAGGTGTATCACGTGGCTGTAGTACTGTACTTCCTTGTAGAAATCGACCTTGACATTGCGGGCGTTGCGGCTCAAGTCGTTGCGTGCCAGGTCAACGAGCATGACATGTTCGGCGTTTTCCTTCGGGTCGGCCAGCAGCTGTTCGGTACGCTGGCGGTCGAGCGCCTCGTTGCCGGAGCGGAACGTCGTCCCGGCGATGGGGTCGATGCTGGCGTGTCCTCCGGTGACCTTGCAGTGTGTTTCGGGCGACGAGCCGAAGATGCGAAAGCCGCCGAAGTCGAAGTAGAACAGGTAGGGAGAGGGATTGATGCTGCGCAGGCTGCGGTAAACCTTGAAGTCGTCGCCGCGGAACGCCTGCTCAAACCGCCGGCTGAGGACAATCTGGAACACGTCGCCGCGCCGGCAGTGGCGGATGCCCTCGCGTACCATCGCCCGATAGTCGTCGTCGGTGATGGACGAGGTGCGCTCGCCTACGGTGTGAAAGTTGTACGACGCAAAGTTCCGGTTTTCGATCAGCGCCTCGACTTCGGACAGGCGACTGCTTTCGCCCCTGCCAAGGAGTTCGACGACCGTCAGCTCGTTCCTGAAATGATCGAAGACAAGGCAGTACCTGTAGAGGATGTAGAGCAGGTCGGGCGCATCATTTTCCTTGTGGTGCATTTCCTTCACAGGGATATCCTCGAAGTAGCGCACGGCATCGAAGGCCGTATAACCGAACAGCCCGCAGTATTCGCAATCGGGGCCGTCGACCTCGAAACGGTCTGTGAAGCCGTTGAGCGCGTCGGCTACGGACCAGCCGGCGGACAGGGGACGCACGACGGTTTCCCCGCCGGGGAAGACGGCCGTCGCCTCCGCACGGTTGATCCCGATGCGGGCCAGGGGGCAGAAGGTGATAAACGACAGGCTGTTTTCGTTGCCGTGGAAGTCGGAACTCTCCAGCAGCGCCGATTCGGGATAGATGTCGCGTAACTTCAGGTAAAGGCTGACCGGCGTATGCAGGTCGCCGAGTAATTGTCTGCTTGTCGCAGTGAATTTGTAACTCATATCTGTTTACAGTTAAAGGTTTGTATATTCGGGGAAGTCTGCCGCACGGTTCGCACGCACACAACCCTGCGGAACCGTGCGGCTGTTATGTGAAAAAACGGCGTATTCCACTGTTTCTGTTGTTTAGCGGGCGCCGGGCGCCATGTCGCGTATCCGGTCCGCATGATTTATATAAGTATCCATGTCCTTGTCGCCGCGTCCCGAAACGGTGAGCACGACAACCTCTTCGGGCCGGAAGGCCGTCTTCGCCAGTACGCCCAGCGCGTGTGCGCTTTCGAGCGCCGGGATGATGCCCTCCAGCCGGGTCAGTTCGTAGGCTGCACGCAGCGCCTCGTCGTCGTCCACGGTCAGTACGGTCGCACGCCCCTCCTCCGCCAGCCAGGCATGTACCGGCCCGATGCCGGGATAGTCCAGTCCGGCGGAAATCGAGTACGGCTCTTCGATTTGTCCGTCCTCGTTCTGCATCACCAGCGTGCGCGCGCCGTGAATAATACCCCTGCGTCCCAGGCGGATGGTGGCGGCGCTCATGCCCGAGTCCACGCCCTTGCCGCCAGCCTCGGCCAGCAGGATACGCACGCGCGGGTCGTCCACATAGTGGTATATCGTCCCGGCGGCATTGCTGCCTCCGCCCACGCAGGCAATCAGGCAGTCGGGCCAGTCGCGGCCTTCCTTTTCCGCGATCTGCCAGCGTATCTCCTCGCTGATGACCGACTGGAGCCGGGCGACCAGGTCGGGATAGGGATGCGGTCCGACGGTGGAGCCGATGATATAGAACGTGTCGGCGGGGTGGCAGCACCAGTCGCGGATAGCCTCGTTGGTGGCGTCCTTGAGGGTCATGTTGCCGGACGTGACCGGGACGACTTCGGCGCCGAGCATCTTCATCTTCCGGACGTTCGGCTGCTGACGCTCCACATCCGTCTGTCCCATGTACACGACGCAAGGCATGTCCATCAGCGCACAGACCGTGGCCGTGGCCACGCCGTGCTGTCCGGCGCCCGTCTCGGCAATGATGCGCCGCTTGCCCATCCGCTGTGCCAGGAGGATTTGCCCGATGGTGTTGTTGATTTTGTGCGCGCCGGTATGGTTGAGGTCTTCGCGCTTGAGGTAAATCGTGCAGCCGTAGCGCTCGCCGAGCCGCCGGGCACGGTACAGCGGCGACGGCCGGCCGGCATAGTCGCACAGCAGCCGGCGGTATTCCTCCCGGAACGACGTGCTCTCAAGCACGCCGAGGTAGGTCTCCTGCAATTCGCTCACACACCGGTGCAGGATCTCCGGGACGTAGGCGCCGCCATACGGCCCGTAATACCCGTTTTTGTCTATTTGATACGTCTTCATACCATCTTTTGTTTTTAAGTTCCTCTCATCCTTGAATCTGTTCATAAAAAAAAGGCCTGCCGCGAGTGTGACAGACCTTTTCGAAAAAGAAAATTATTGTAGTGAATGAAAATGGACATGCTACTCGTAACGGCTCAACTGCAAGCGCCACCACCAATATCCGTTTACCAACCATGTTCCCATTTTCTCTTATTTTTAGTTCAAATTCGCCGGCAAATGTAACGGTTTCTTTTGAACAGACAAATAAAACGGCGGATTTTTTTTACGTGCATGGCAGGCGGGGCTGTCTCAAAAGCACGCAGAGGACGCGGATGGAAAGGATTCTCGCAGGTTTTATGCGGGCCGGTACGTTCTCCTGCCGGACGTTTATGTTTTCCCGTATCGGTGCTTTTGTGGGGCGTTTCCCTCCTCTCACTGTTTTTCCCCGCGTGAAGGATGACTCCCGAAAAGGCGGTCTCGTCTGTTTCCGCCGGTGTGTTGCAGGATACATTCCTTTTGTTTCGAACCGCGTATCCCATCCCCGGTTTTTATGCTTTTTTAATCGCTTCTTTTCCTTTCCGCCTGATAAAAAACATTACTTTCGTCCCGTGAAAGAAAAGCCTGTTTCACAGGGAAACGGGCGAATGCAAACGGGAATATTCCCGAAAAATAATCTGCGACATGAAAAGATATTTTACATTAATGGCGCTGGCCTGGCTGGCAATGAGTCCGGAGAGCGCGGCACAGCCGCTGGCGCTGACGCTGGAGCGAACGATCGCGCTGGCGGCCGACAGTTCGCTCGAATCTTTCCGTTCAAAAAACATGTATCTGGCCGGCTACTGGCAATTCCGCATGTACCGCGCCGAACGGCTGCCCGGATTGACGCTCAACCTGACGCCGACCCAGTATTACCGCGACATCACCCGGCGCTACGATTCGGGCGACGACATCGACGTCTACCGCCGCCAGCAGTCCTTATATGCCTCCGGCGGACTGGAGGTGAAGCAGAACTTCGACGCGCTGGGCGGCAGTTTCTTCCTCAACTCCGAACTGGGATACATGCGCAACTTCGGCGCCAACACGTATTCGCAGTTTACGACGGTCCCGGTGCGGATCGGATACTATCAGGACCTGCTCGGATACAATCCCTTCAAGTGGCAGCGCAAGATCGAACCGCTCAAGTTTGAAAAGGCGAAACGCGAACTGCTGGCCAATCTGGAGAAAGTCGGCGAGGAGGCAACCACGTATTTTTTCGACCTGGCGCTGGCGCAGACGGAGTATGAAATGGCGCTGGAGAATGTGACCTCGACCGACACGCTCTACCGCACGGGCGAACAGCGCCACCGCATCGCCGCCATCACGCAGGCCGACCTGCTGACGCTCCGGCTCGACGCCGTCAATGCCCGCAATACGCTCCGGAATGCGGAGATCGCCCTGAAACGCGCCATGTTCAGCCTTGCTTCCTACCTGAATTTCGACCGGAATACGGAGATTCGCCTCCGGCTGCCCGGCCGGCCGGCCGAGATGACAATCAGCGTGGACGAAGCCCTGGTGCATGCCCGCGAAAACAATCCGCAGTTCCTCAGCCTGCGGCAGCAAGTGCTCGAAGCCGAACAGCGCGTCGACCAGACCCGCAGGGAGGCGCTGTTCAATGCGTCGCTGCGTGCCAGCATCGGTTTCAACCAGGTGGCAAACACGTTCCGCGACGCTTACCGCGACCCCCTGCAGCAGGATGTCCTTGCGCTCTCACTCTCCATCCCGCTTGTCGACTGGGGTGTGCGACGCGGCAAGTATAACGTCGCCAGAAACGAACTGAGCGTTGCGAAAATCTCCGCGCGGCAAAGCGAACTGAGCCTGGAGGAAGACGTTATCATGACGGTGGGCGACTTCAATATCCAGCAGCAGCTCGTTGCCAGCGCCGAAGAAGCGCTCGACCTCGCGCTCATGGCCTACTCGGAAACCCGGCAGCGCTTCATGATCGGCAAGGCTGACATCAACAGCCTCACGCTCTCGTTGCAGCGCCAGCAGGAAGCACAGCGCAACCATATCCGCTCGCTCCGCAACTACTGGCTCAGCTACCGGAAGATACGGAGACTGTCGCTGTTCGATTTTGAAATGAAACTGCCCCTTTCCGCCCGGTTCGATTACCTGAACGGCATCCGGGACTTCTGAACCGTCCGCCTCATGAAGTATTCCCCGTTTTCCATGATTGTCGCCTTCCTCTGCCTTGCACTGGCGGGTGTGATGCTGATACCGCTGCTGCCGGTGAAGCTGTCGCCCTCGCGCGCGCTGCCGCAGTTGACGGTAAGGTACAACATGCCGGGCAATTCGGCGCGGGTGATCGAAATGACCGTTACCTCGCGCCTCGAAGCCATGCTGTCGCGCATCGGGGGCCTGCGGGAAATCCGTTCGACTTCGGGACAGGGATGGGGACAGGTCAGGCTGGAACTGGACAAACATGCCGACCTCGACGCGGTGCGCTTCGAGACCTCGACCATTGTCCGCCAGACATGGCCCGGCCTGCCCGAAGGATTGAGCTATCCGGTTGTCGAAATGAGCCTCCCGGACGAACAGGCCTCGCGGCCTTTCCTCAGCTACACGCTGAACGCAGCCGCCACGCCGGTCTTCATCCAGCGCTATGCCGAAAACCGGATCAAACCGCGGCTGGCCGGCATCCCGGGGATTTACCGCGTCGATGTTTCGGGCGCCACGCCGATGGAATGGCGGCTGGAATATGACCACCGGCAGCTGGAGGCGCTGGGCGTCTCCGTCGACGACCTCCTGCAGGCCATCCGCGTTCACTACAGCCACGAGTTCCTGGGCACTGCCGCCCGCCGCGCCGAGGATGGCGAATGGATACGCCTTGTGCTGGCGACGGACATGCCGGAAGGCCGTTTCGACCCTTCGGCCATCTCCCTGGCCGGCAGGGACGGCCGCCTGCTGCGCCTCGACGGGCTGATCAGGGTCACGCGGCAGGAGGAAGAACCGACCGGCTATTACCGCATCAACGGCCTGAACTCCATCTACCTTTCCCTCCGTGCAGACGACAGGGCCAACCAGCTGCAACTGGCCGCGAAGGTGAAGGCCGAAATGGACGCCATCCGCGCCGAGCTGCCCGGCGGCTACGAAATCCATACCAGCTACGATGCAACCGAGTATATCCGGACGGAACTGGAGAAGATTTATTTCCGGACGGGACTGACCGTGCTGATCCTGCTGGCGTTCGTGCTGCTGATCACGCGCAGCGTGCGCTACCTGGCGCTGATCGTCGTCAGCCTGACCGTCAACCTCTGTATCGCGGTGATATTCTACTACCTGTTTGCGCTGGAAATGCAGCTCTATTCGCTGGCGGGCATCACGATTTCGCTCAGCCTCGTCATTGACAATACCATCGTCATGGCCGACCATATCAAGAACCGCCACAACCGCGATGCGTTCCTGCCCATCCTGACGGCCACGCTGACAACTGCCGGGGCGCTGGTGATCGTCTTTTTCCTGGACGAAAAGATACGGCTGAACCTGCAGGACTTTGCGGCGGTGGTGATCATCAACCTGACCGTCTCGCTCTTTGTTGCGCTCTTTCTGGTGCCCGGCCTGATCGAGAAAACGGGCATGTTCCGTGCCGGCCGGCGGCGGAGGCGTGCCCGCCGCCGGCCGGCCGCCCTGCGCCGTTTCATGCGCCGCCTGCCGGTGTGGTTTTCGCGCTGGTATATGTGGCAAATACGGTTTATCTGCAAATGGAAGAAATCCGTCTGCCTGCTGCTGGTGCTGGCTTTCGGACTGCCGGTATTCCTGCTGCCGGACAAAATCGAGATGAAAAGCAGTCAGACGTATTCGCATACGGATTCGCTCCTGATCAATACCTATAACAGGGCGGTGGCCAACGAGACGTACAGGGAGAAGGTGAAACCGACGCTCGAAAAGGCGCTGGGCGGCTCGTTGCGGCTGTTTGTACAGAAAGTGTACGAAGGCAGTTATTTTACGAATCGCGAAGAGACGGTGCTGAATATCACCGCGAATCTGCCGAACGGGTCTACGCTCGAACAGATGAACCACCTGGTCAGCCGCATGGAGACCTACCTGAGTTCATCCGGGGAAATCCGCCAGTTCCAGACGAATGTCTACAATGCGCGGCAGGCGCGTATCGACGTTTTCTTCACAAAGGAAGGCGAGCGCAGCGGCTTCCCCTATGTGCTGAAAAGCCGCGTCATCACCAAGGCGATGGAACTGGGGGGCGGCAGCTGGGGCGTCTGGGGTTTGCAGGATCAGGGATTCAGCAACGATGTGCGCGAAAATACCGGCAGCTACCGGATCGAGATGTACGGCTACAACTACGACGAACTCTACGGCCATGCCGAACGGCTGAAGGAAGAGCTGCTGGCAGACCGCCGCATCAAGGAGGTGACCGTCAATTCGGAGTTTTCCTGGTGGAAGGACGACTACCGGGAGTTCTACTTCAAACTGGACAAGGCCCGCCTGGCAGAGGAACATATCCTGCCCGTCGACCTGTTTACCTCGCTCAACGCGGTCTTCAGGCGGAACGTGAACGCCGGCAGCATCGTCGTGGAGAACGAGGTGGAAGGGCTGAAACTGACCTCGAACCTGTCGAGGGAATATGACATCTGGAGCATGCAGTATGTACCGCAGTCGATCCGCGGCGTGCCCTACAAGCTGGCCGGACTGGCATCGGTAGAGAAGGGCCAGGCGCCGCAGCAGGTGGCCAAGGTCAACCAGCAGTACCGCCTCTGCCTGCAATACGAATACATCGGCGCCTCGAACCAGGGCGTAAAGAAACAGGAACGCATCCTTGAGGCCTTTAACGAAACGCTGCCGATGGGATACAGCGCCAAGTCGGACAGCTACTACTGGCGGTGGGGACAGAAAGACAACAGCCAGTATCTGCTGCTGCTGCTCATCATTGTGATCATCTTCTTCACGACAGGCATTCTGTTCAATTCGCTGAAACAGCCGCTGGCGGTGATCTTCGTAATCCCGGTCTCCTACATCGGCATTTTCCTGACGTTCTACTGGTTCAGGCTGAACTTCGATCAGGGGGGCTTTGCATCTTTCATCCTGCTGAGCGGCATCACGGTGAATGCCAGCATATACATCCTGAACGAATATAACGACATCCGCCGCCGGAAGCCGCGGATGTCACCCCACCGCGCCTACATAAAAGCGTGGAATCGGAAGATAACGCCCATTTTCCTGACCATCGTTTCGACCGTGCTCGGCTTCATCCCCTTTATGCTGGGCGAGACAAGGGAGGCTTTCTGGTTTCCCCTGGCTGCGGGGACGATCGGAGGACTGCTGATGTCCGTTGCGGGAATCTATATCTACCTGCCGGCGTTTACCCTGCGACGGCAAACGACCGGCGATCTCAGAAAACGATGAACGATGAACGATGAACGATGAACGGGGGCATTGTTCATCGTTCATCGTTCTTAGTTCATCGTTAATTAACGATGACTTTTTTCGTTTCTCCGACGCCGTTGATGTCTGCCCGGACGATGTATATCTGGCCGCGTTCCACCGGGATGCGGTAGTGGTCGCCGGCAGTCTGCGTGGCATAGACCTGAGCGCCGAGCACATTATATACTTGCAGGCTGCGGATCAGGCCCGATACCGCACGGACATGAATCTCGCCGTTCAGCGGAAGCGCTGTCCAGGTGGGGGAGACCGGCGCCGGCTCGCTGGACACGCCCGTATATTCCATCCGCAGCACGAAGCGGTCATTCAACTCCAGCGCCTCCACACCCGACGGCTTGACCGCCATAAAGGTATATGCCGGCGTCTGCTGCAAGTCGATTTCCCGGTTCTGCTCCCGGTCGACCAGGTAGACATTGTGCCCGAAATGCGCCAGCCCCGAGAACTCCAGCGTCACTTCGCCGCTCTGCGTCAGGCGCAGGCCGAGCGGCGTCACGTGCGACTCGTACTCGCCGTCGGCCGAGATGGCCAGCGGTTCGCCGAGCGGCGTCAGCACATAGACCGTCAGCGGGTTGGCGGTGTAGAAGAGGGCACGCACGTCTTCGCTGCTGCGATATTCCGGCGCTGCCTGGTTTTTGTCGAAGTGCAGGGCCGCATAACTCTCGCTCCGGCCCTGTGTGGCCCGGATACGCAGCACGCCGCTGCCGGCTTCGCTCATGAGCAGCTGGTAGGCGCCCGGAAGCTTCGTCGTTGTCCAGCGGGGAGACATCTTCACCGTGTTAACGGTCGCATTGGCGCTGTTCTTCACCACAAAGAACGACTGCAGCGGCGGAATGTATTCCGGCGAGGAGGAAAGGGCATTGGCGCGGGTGGCCATATATCGCATGCCTTCCCGATACTCCGGATCGCCCGCGAACTTGACCGCCACAAAACTGTTGTCCACCTTGCCGTCCCAGAGCAGATACCCGCTCGTGGCCAGCGTGCTGCTGCTTCTGTTTCCTTCCAGGAAGGAATCGGCCCGGAGGTATGCCAGATACGGATTCACGATCTGTACCATCTCTCCGCCGCTGATCCCGGGAACCGTCATCTCAAACCGCTCTTCGGCGTCGAGCGTCACCCCGTCGGTGATAAACAGGCGGCTGTTGCTGCGGGAGAGCGGAGCGGTAAACAGGTTCGAGCCGCTGGCGGGGTCGGTGTACTCGTAGCCGGTGGCCTTCTGCGGAAAGATCAGGGGCTGACTGCGCGATTCGCTGGTGGCGGTCACCCGCAGGTTGAACGCCTTGCCCAGTCCCAGCGGTTCGCCCGGCTCGCCAAAGGTGGCGGTGAACATGTTCGCCCGCGCCTCGCCCCCGTGCGGGTTGTCCTGCTGGAAGTAGTTGATGGCGACGTCGCCCCAGCGCGGACGTCCGCCGGCGTCCGTGAAGTGATAGTCGCCCGAATACATGTCGCGCAGCGGAGCCGACCACATCACGAACCGGTCATACTCCAGGGCGCTGAACCGGACTTCCACCCGCGCGCTGTCATAGTTCAGCGCGTGCGGATTTTTCAGCATCGCCCGGTCTTCCATCGTAATCCCGGCGCAGAAGGCCGGGCCGGACAGTTCCGGATAGTTCGGCGCACCGGACGAAATCACCACATTCGTACAGCGCGACGGCGTCCAGGACACCGGCGTCTCGTAGGTGGCGCGTACTTCTACCCAGTTGGCCGGATTGAACCAGTCGCTGTTTTCGATGCCCGTCCAGCGCATCGGCGCGGGCGCGGTGCCGGTGGCGTGCACGGTAAAGCGTCCCGGCGGAAAGCCGCCCGCACGGTTCCACGGCGCGCCGGCGCCCGGCACAACGGGCTTCACCTCCCGCGACGCATCCCCCGCCAGCGCGCCGAAATTATACGTGGCGCCGGTTGCTATGGGGGTCGTCGTGCTGCCCACAAGGTACCAGTTGAACGTGACGCCGGCAGGCTTCTCCGTCAGGACTGCCGTGTAGGACTGGGGCGCGGGACAGGCCGAGGCGCCGTTTTCGTCGTACAGGACGTAGATGTAGACGGTAGCCGAATCCGTCCGCGGGACGCCGTTGCTGACGAAAGAGAGCCGGTAGGTGAACGAATCGATATGGTTCGTCAGCTTTTCCGTACCGGCGCTGGTATAGACAAGCTTGCTGCCGGAGACGCTCAGCGTGCCGTTCAGGGGACGGTATCCGGGCGGCACGGAATCGAGCAGGCTGAAGGTGCCCGGAGGGAAGCCGGAGGGCAGTTTGTCGTTGGCCAGCACGTCGATTTCCACCTGCCGGAAGGCCTGCACCGTGGCCACGTCGTCAAACAGCTGGTCGTACCCGATCAAGCCGGTATTGTTGGTCGAATCGCAATCCAGATAGGAACCCTCGGCAAGGTATTTCACGCCGTCGTCCTGGATGCGCACCGACATTTGCGAGGGGACGCTCTCCGACGGCAGCTCGAAATACATGACATACGTCTCGCCCGGGGCGATATTGGCGCCCACCGGCCGGGAGGTGATGTAGTCGGGGCCTCCGGCG
>JAIRXI010000312.1 GCA_031268395.1 Tannerella sp.
GCCGCGCGAGAACACTGCGACGCGCAACAATCTGTCCGCACGCCGCGCGGGAACACTGCGACGCGCAACAATCTGCCCGCACGCCGCGCGGGAAGGTTTCCGACGCGTCGCATTTGCCCGAAGAATACAGGAGGTACCCCGGAGAAACAGGCCATGCCATACGCTGAACGTGTGACGGCTTTTTCAGACACAGGGTGTTACGGGTGGCCCCTGTTCGCACAGCGATTGTACCGCCCCCGCTTACCCCTTCCGGCGGCGAATATGCATGGGTGTTCAAACGGGCCGGCGTGATTCAATAAATTCATGTTTATACACAATTTATTCCGGATTTTGCAGTTACATATTCATGGATATATTCCGAGATGGATAGAAAACGTTTTTGGTTTGTCATCGTGATAGGCAGTTTTTGCGCAATCCGGGCATGGTCACAGTCGGACGCACAGTTCAACCAGTATTTCTCGGTATTGGGGTACTATAACCCTGCCTATGCGGGAACGGCGGGAGGACTGAACGTGTCGGGCATGTACAATCTGCAGTGGCTCGGCATGAAAAATGCGCCGAAAACCATGGTGTTGACGGCCGACATGCCCTGGAAGTACGGCAAGTCGGAACACGGTCTTGGCGTAGTCGTGTACAGTGAGACGCTGGGACTGGATAAAAACCTGTACACCTCCGCCCAGTATGCGTTCAGGAAAAAAATCGGCAAAGGCATGTTGAGTATCGGATTGCAGGCCGGACTGGTCAACATGGCCTTTGACGGCGCCGGGATCTCCATCCCCGACGACGAGGACGAAATGCATCAGCCGCCGGAATCGGACGAAGCAATGACGACAGCCCAGGCCGACGCCATGGGCCTGGACCTGGCGGCCGGACTGTTTTTTTCCACAGCGAAATTTTATATCGGACTGGCTTCGACACACTTGCTGGAGTCAAAACTGGAGCTGGACGAAAACATGGACCGGACAATCGGTCGCGGGTATAATTTGGCGGCCGGATACAATATTCAGTTGAAGAACCCGTTATTGGAATTGCAACCTTCGGTGTTTGCACAGTCAAACCTGCAGATGGTTTCAACGGATGTGACGCTCCGGGCCGTATATAATAAAATGTACAGCGGAGGCATTGGCGGTCGCGTGAGCGACAGCGGGAAAATGAGCGCAGCCATTCTTTATTTTGGAATGACAATCAAAGGTTTCCGGTTCGGGTATGCGTATGAATTCCCCGTTTCGGCGCTGATCAGAACAAGCGCCGGCAGTCACGAGTTGATGGCTACCTACCGGTTGAACATCGATAAACCGAAAGGAAACAGAAATAGACATAAAAGTGTACGGATATTATAATGAAGAGGAAATAAATTGAATGTGCCAATCATGAGAAAAATAGCTTTAATCCTTGCTGTCGCCCTGTTACTGATGTCGTGCGGCAGAATGTTTTCGGGCGACGGCGGCGAACTGGTAGGCGTGAAAATGGCGTCCTACAACGAGCCGGCTCCATACGGGATGACGTTGATTAAACGGGGAGCCTTCGCAATGGGACCGTCGGACAGGGACAGTCTGTGGGATTTCCATCCCGAGACCAAAGGCGTTTCTTTTGAGGCCTTCTGGATGGATGAAACGGAAATTACGAATGCCAAATACCGCCAGTTTGTGTATTGGGTGCGCGATTCCATCATCCGTACGCGCCTGGCAGACCCGGCCTACGGAGGAAACGACCTGTTTATGATTACCGAAGACAAGTATGGCGACCCGGTCACTCCGCATCTCGACTGGAGCCGTCCCATCCCCTGGAAACGGGCCAATGAAGACGAACAGCGTGCCATCGAAAGCGTTTACTATACGCATCCGGTCACGGGTGAGAGAGGCCTGGACCGGAAACAGATGAATTACAAATATGAATGGTATGACTACACGTCGGCCGCCCTGCGCCGCAACAGTTTCGACCCGAACGACCGGGTACGGAATACGGATGCAGGGCAGGAACCACCCGGAGCAGTGATGATTTCGAAGGATACGGCCTTTTTCGACGGCGAGGGGCGCATCGTCAACCAGACCGTCACCCGTCCGCTGAGTTCGCCGTACGACTTCCTCCACTCACGCATTGTGAACATTTATCCCGATGAAACCAGCTGGATAAACGACTTCAAAAACGCATACAACGAGCCTTATCTGAAGATGTATTTTACCCATCCGGGATACGACGACTATCCGGTCGTGGGCGTCTCGTTTGAGCAGGCCACGGCGTTTTGCGTCTGGCGGACGGAGTATTACCGCAAAACGCTGCCGGCCGGACGCATCGTTGAGCCGTTCCGTCTGCCCACCGAAGGCGAATGGGAATATGCCGCACGCGCCGGAAAAAGCGAAAACAAGTATCCCTGGTCGGACAATTCGCTGGTGGATGACAAGGATTGCTTCATGGCCAATTTCAAGCCCGGCGACGGCAACTACACCGAAGACGGACACCTGATCACCGCGCGCGTGGCGTCGTTTCCGCCAAATGAATTTGGCCTGTACGACATGGCCGGGAACGTGTCGGAATGGACCTCGTCGGTTTATTCCGAATCGGGACAAAACCAGGTGAGCGACATGAACCCCGACCTGCACTACAACGCGGCCCGGGAAGATCCCTACGCGATGAAGAAAAAAGTCGTGCGCGGCGGCTCCTGGAAAGACGTGGCGCAGTTCATCCGTTCGGACATCCGCACGTTTGAATATCAGAACGAAACCCGCTCCTATATCGGATTCCGCTGTGTACGCACGCAAATCGGCTTTTCAAACGCCAAGGGAAAAAACAAAAAGAAATAAGGATTGATTCAAAACAATACTGACATGGGAAAATATAGCAGATACAAGAACAGGATAGAGATGTTCCTCTCCAGCGAGCGGGGCAAGCGTATATTGAATTTTTGTTACAGTTGGGGCGCCTCGATTGTCGTAATCGGCGCGATGTTCAAGATAGTGCATTTGCCCTACGCAAATGAAATATTGTGTATATCGTTGATCACCGAGGCCATCGTATTCTACATCTCTGCCTTCGAGCGGCCGAGCAGCGATTATAACTGGGAAGAAGTCTTCCCGGTACTGAGATCAAAAAATCCGCTGGACCGGCCGGATTTCGAGCATCACGAAGGCGGCAACGCCGTGATTGTCGGTGGCGGCGCGGAAGGTGGCGGCACAACGGTTGTCGGAAACTTCGGCGGTAGCCCGGTCGCAGGCGGGGTCTATGCAGGCGGCGGAGGCTATGCAGGAGGCGGAGGCATTTATGCAGGAGGCGGAGTTTATGCAGGTGGAGGCATAGCCGGAGGGCCAGTCTATGCAGGCAGCGGCGCACCGGCGGCGCCCACGCCACAGGAAAGCGCCGACTTCGGACTGGCCGCGATGGGCCTGAACGTCTCCGAAGAAGACCGGACAAACCTGGCAAACAGTATCCGGAAACTCGGCGAAGCCGCGGAACAGATCGCCGGAATAGCCGACTTGTCCGACGTGACGAAGTCGTATATCGAACAAATTTCCAGCGTATCGCAAAACCTCGAACGCTTCAACGAAGTGACCCACACGCTGAGCGACGTTTCCGACACGCTGGTCAATTCCTGCAGGGCCATTTCGGGGGCGACGGAAGAAGACCCCGAACAGCACAGCCTCAGCTACGTCCAGCAGATGGAGCAGTTGAACCGGCATCTCTCCGGCCTGAACCAGTTCTACGAGGTACAGTTGAACGGTCTCCGCACGCAGATGGACACCATCCATCACATCAATGCCGGCCTGAACCGTATCCGCGACATGTACGACAGTTCGATGATCGACAGCGCCGCTTTCCGAAACGAAAACGAGCGCATGGCGCAGTTGCTTACTCAGTTGAATCAGGTCTACAGCCGCATGTTGCAAGCCATGACCGTCAACATGCCCTACGGTGGCGGCGGAGCCTATCCTCCCCAGCAGCCTCCCTACCAGGGCGGTGGCGGCTACCCGCAACAGCCGCCCTATGCCGGACGCTGAACCATTTGGATCCATCAAATTTTTGAATCACTGAACTGAACAATTATGGCAATATCAAACAATCCCAACTCTCCCCGCCAGAAGATGATCAACCTCATGTATCTGGTGTTTATCGCGATGATGGCGCTGAACGTCTCCGTGGAGGTGCTGGATGGTTTTGAATTGGTAGAACAGAGCCTGAAGAAAACAACCTCGGACACCTCGCGCCGCAACGAACTTCTTATGAAGGAACTGACGGAATATTACCGGATGAACGAGGCCAAGGTAGGCGAATGGTATCATAAGAGCGAAGACGTAAAGTCGCAGTCGGACGGGCTGTATGACTACATGCAGGAACTCAAGCTCCGCATCGTGCAGGAGGCCGACGGCATGAAAGGCAATCTCGACGGCATCCAGCACAAGGACGATCTCGAAGCCGCGTCGGAAGTGATGCTGGCGCCTATCACCGGCGAAGGACGGAAACTGTATGAACGGCTGGTGAACTACCGCGGAAGCATGACGGCGCTGGTGGACGACACGGCCCGGATGAACGTCATCGCCTCCGTGCTGGACCTGGAAGTCCCCGCAAAGGGCGGCATCGCCCGCAGCTGGGAAGCCACGCTGTTCGAACACATGCCGGTGGCGGCGGCGATTACGCTCCTGACCAAACTCCAGAGCGACGTCCGCTATGTCGAGGGCGAAGTGCTGGCCTCGCTGCTGAACAGCATCGACGTGGGCGCCTATCGCGTAAACAAGATTCAGGCGATGGTCATTCCGCAAAGCCAGATTGTGATGCGGGGCACGCCTTACCGGGCGCAGATCGTACTGGCCGCCCTCGATTCGACGCAACAGCCGCGCATCTTCATCGGCGACAGGGAACTGCCCGCCTCGGACAATGGCTGGTACACGGGCGGATCCGGCGGACTGGGACTGCAAACCTTTTCCGGCCGCATCGAACTGCCGCGCGCCGACGGCGCCACCAGCACATACCCCTTCTCGGAGACCTATTCCGTGACCGAACCGACGGCAACCATCGCTCCCACATTGATGAACGTCCTCTACGAAAGCATTGAGAACGACATTGAAGTCGCCATTCCGGGCGTGCCGAGCAGTAGCGTGCGTGCAAGCATTTCCGCGGGAACCATCACGCAGAAAAGCGCCAACATGTGGACGGCCCGTCCGCCGGTCAATGCCGAAACGGTCACCGTCACGCTGACCGCAAGCATGACCGGCGGCAACCCGATTTCGATGTCGCGCGAGTTCAAGGTGCGCCAGCTGCCTCCCGCCACCCCCTTTCTTGTCTATAAAGACGCCTCGGGCAATACCCGCAAGTTCAAGGGCGGCACCATCTCCAAGAAAAGCCTGATCGAAGCCGACGGAGTAAAAGCCGCCGTCGACGACGGCATCCTGGACATCCCCTTCACCGTGACGGGATTTGAAGTCACCTTCATGGACTCCATGGGCAACGCGCTGCCGGAAATCTCGCAAAACGGCGCCTTCACCCAGCGCCAGAAAGAAATGATACGCAACCTGGCGCGCGGCAAGCGGTTCTACATTACGCGCGTCAAGGCAACCGACCCCGGCGGACGGGCGCAGAACCTGACCACGACGATCGAAGTGATTGTAAATTGATAAAAAAGATAACTTGTAACAAATAAGAAGATGAAACGTTTCTGTTTTTTGCTGATATGGGTCGGCGCGATACTGGCAACGGTCGTGGCGCAGGCGCAGGAAGAACGCCGGGCGCCGCGCGCCGGACGCGGATCCGAACGCAGCCGGCAGGCGAATGAAAACAATAGCGGCTTGCCGGAACTGACCGTGCGGGCGCAGAACATGAATCAGCTGCTCACCCAGGACGTCGGCAATGCCCGGTGGATGCGCGTCATCTACCGTCAGCTGAACATGCTGAACGAGAAGAATGCTCCCCTCTACTATCCCGTCGCGCCGATGAACGGCATGATGAACCTTTTCACAACCATATTCCAGCTGGCCGGCGACGGCAAACTGCCCGTCTACCAGTACCTCGACGGCTACGAGATATTCGACGACGCGCACAGGACAAACTTCAAAGACGTGCTCGACCGCTTCGAAATCCTGTACGAGACGGTCCCCGGCAACGCACAGGAACGCTTTGTCATCAACGAAAGCGACGTGCCCTCGGAAGAAGTCAAGTCCTTCTATGTAAAAGAAGCCTGGTATTTCGACCAGAACAACTCGGTATACGACGTCAAAATCCTCGCTATCTGTCCCATCATCACCCGCATGATGGACATCGGCGACCAGACGACGCCCATGTTCTGGGTGCCTTACGAAGAGATACGCCCCTACGTGGCTAACAACTACATCATGACCTCGAACGTGAACAACGCCAAAACGTTCACGGTTGACGACTATTTCCGCCGCCGGATGTTCGAGGGCGAAATCATCAAGACGGAAAACCTGCTCAACCTCCCGTTGCAGGCCTACTGTCCGACGCCGGACTCGCTGGCGCTGGAACGGGAGAAAATTGAAAACGAACTGCTCGCATTTGAAAAGGCGCTCTGGTATCAGCCGGACACCACCGCGCAGGTAGCCTCAACCGGTAAAAAGGCCTCCGGACGGTCGGCTCGCAAGTCGGACGCCAAATCGAACGCCAAATCGGGAAAAAAGGCGAAAGAAAAAGCGAAAGAAAAGGAAAAGAAAAGCACCGCCGCGCCCAAGGCCGAGAAATCCGCCCCGACCCGTAGCGTCCGCCGCGGACGATAGCAAAAGCGCAGGCGGAATTTCCAAAACGGTTCAGCGGGGAACCCGATAAATACAACACTGTCCAGAAGAACAGCCGTTCAATGGAAAAACGGTATGATTTCCGTTTGCTGTATTTGCCTGAATTTTTCGTAAGCTGCCTGCGTGAGAGGCTGTGGCCAGGACATCAACCACAGGCGCACGGCCGGCATATCCCTGTGGTAAGGCGGCTGGTAATGGACGATGTCGCTGTCCACAAACCCCAGTCGATGATAAAAACGCTGCCGGCGGCGGGCCGTTTCGTCCGTGGCCGGTTCGATCTCCAGCAGGACGGGCAAGTCGCTTTCGTGCATCCATTCGGACAGGAACCGACTCCCGTATCCTGTCGAGCGGCAGGCCGGATGAATGGCAAAGTGTTCTGCATAACGCCAGTCGCCGCAATCCCACCAGCCCAGAAATCCGGCCGGCAAATCGCCTTCCGCCCACGCTTCCAGCGTATACGCATCTTCCGAAAACAGGCGGCGCTGGTCTTCCGGCGAGCGGCGTTCGGAAAGCGGAAAGGACGATTCGCAGAGAGCAAGGAATGCCGGATAAAACGGATCCTCTGCGCTTCTTATAACGGTCCGTTTCATGAGGAGGGACCGCTTTTGCGGCGACCGGTCTGCAAAACGGGATATTTTCGCGACATGCGCGAGGCGTTTTCCGACTGCATTTTACATGTTCCAGATTTTCCAGGACTCGTAGGCCTGTAAAATAAGCATTTCCAGGCCGTTCTTCACGGTGCAGCCCCTTTCTTTCCCTGCCCGCAGAAAAGCGGTCTCGTCCGGGTTGTAGAGCAGGTCGTAGAGCAGGTGGCCGGGCGTCAGCAAATCGTAGGGAATATCGGGACGCTGTCCCACGTTCGGATACATCCCCACCGGCGTGGTGTTGACAATCACCGTGTTCTGCTCCATGATCCGGGGCGTCAATTCCCCGTAGGTGAGGCAACCTTCCTTTTTCGTGCGCGAAACAGGCAGGGGAGTGACGCCCAGCTGCTCCAGTCCGCGGACTACGGCTTTCGCCGCCCCGCCTGTGCCCAGTACCAGGGCGCTGCGCTGCGATCCGTCCAGCAGCGCCGCGACGGACTGCCTGAAACCGATGATATCCGAGTTGTAGCCTTTGAGTTTCCGCCGGCCGAAGCGTCCCTTCACAAACTTGATCACATTGACCGCCCCCACTGTGCGGGCGTCCCCGTCCAGTTCGTCCAGCAGGGCCATGACCTGCGTCTTGTAGGGCAGCGTGACGTTGAGGCCGCAAAGCAACGGATTTTCACGCAGGACGTTTCCCAGTTCCCTGACGCTGCCTATCTGAAAATTGAGGTACTCCGCATCCACGTTTTCCGACATGAACTTCCGGTTGAAGAAGTCTTTCGAGAAAGAATGTTCCAGCGGATACCCGATCAAACCGTATTTTTTTTTCATAAGCCGTGCCGTCTATCCGATGTATGCAGTCACATTGTTTTCGATGCGCGAGAGCAGGCTGCCGGTATCGGCTTTTACGAACGCTTCGCCCGTGATCTGCTCGAAGAGTTCAATGTAACGGTTGCTGATGCTTTCCACGATTTCCGGCGTCATGGCCGGCACTTCCTGGCCGGCCTCTCCACGGAAACCGTTTTCCATCAGCCATTCGCGCACAAACTCCTTGGAGAGCTGCCTTTGCGGTTCGCCTTTGGCAAAACGCTCCCCGTAACCTTCGCGGTAGAAGTAACGCGACGAATCGGGCGTGTGAATCTCGTCGATCAGGTAGATTTTCCCGTCGCGATGTCCAAATTCGTATTTCGTATCGACCAGCATCAGTCCGCGTCCGGCAGCGATTTCCGTCCCCCGCCCGAACAGATCGAGGGTATATTTTTCCATCCGCGCATACTCCGCTTCCGGGACCAGGCCCCTTTGCAGGATTTCGTCCCTGGAAATATTCTCGTCGTGGGCGCCCGGGGCGGCTTTCGTTGTCGGGGTGATGACCGGTTCGGGAAACGGCTGGTTTTCCCTCATGCCGTCCGGAAGCTTCACCCCGCAGATTTCACGCGCGCCGTTCCTGTATGCCCGCCAGGCGCTCCCGCAAAGGTATGCGCGGACGATCATCTCGACCGGGAAACTTTCGCACTGCACGCCGACCGTGACCATCGGATCGGGCACCGCCCGTTTCCAGTTCGGGCAGATGTCTGCCGTCGCATCCAGAAATTTGGCAGACAGCTGATTCAGCATCTGCCCCTTGTACGGGATGCCCTCGGGCAGCACGGCATCAAATGCCGAAATCCGGTCGGTCGCCACCATGACCAGCACTTCGTTGCGGATATTGTACACATCGCGCACTTTCCCGTGATATACACTCACCTGTCCCGGAAATCTGTATTCCGTCCTTACCAATGCTTTTTTCATTTTCTTCGATTATGTTGTTTTTTCTCTGTTACCGTTTGCGGACAGCCCCGCTTCTGTCTTTGCATTTTCATACGCCTCCACAATACGCTGGACCAGCTTGTGACGGACAATGTCGTTTTTCGTAAATTCCACTTTCCCGATACCCTGCACATTCCTTACGGTCTGCATGGCCTGTATCAGTCCGGAAGTGACCGTCGGGGGCAGGTCGATTTGCGTGATGTCTCCCGTCACAATCATTTTGGCGCAAAGCCCCAACCGTGTAAGGAACATCTTGATTTGCTGGGCGGTTGTATTTTGAGCTTCGTCGAGAATAATCACGGCGTCGTTCAGCGTGCGCCCGCGCATATAAGCCAGCGGGGCAATCTGGATGACGTTGTTTTCCATGTATTCCTTCAGTTTCGCCGCCGGGATCATCTCCTGCAGGGCGTCGTAAAGCGGCTGCAGGTAAGGATCCAGCTTGTCCTTCATTTCGCCGGGCAGGAAACCCAGTTTCTCGCCGGCTTCGACGGCCGGACGGCTGAGGATGATCTTGCGTGCCTGCCTGTTTTTCAACGCCTTTACGGCAAGCGCGATGGCGATAAATGTCTTTCCCGAACCTGCCGGGCCGATGGCAAATACCAGATCGTGCGCTTCAAAACTTTTTACCAGGCGCTGCTGATTTTCCGTCCGGGCGACGATGGCGCGTCCGCTCACACCGTGGATGATCAGGTTGTCCTGCTTGCTTACAGCCACATTCCGTCCTTTGACAATATCCAGAATCACGTCTTCCGTCAGGGCGTTGAACTCCTCGCAGTAGTCTTCTATTTCCCTGATTTTCCCGATAAGGACATCCATTTCCTCTTCTTCGCCGATGATTTTCATCACATTTCCGCGCGCCACAATGCGCAGTTTGGGAAAGAGGGTCTTGATCAACTGCATGTGCGCATTGTTCACGCCGTAAAACGTAACCAGGTCTACGCTTTCAAGAATATAAATCCGTTCTGTCATTCAGTATCCGTTTGAGCGGGCAAAATTACAAATTATTCGTATAACCTGAATATCCGCTGCATCTGTTTCCATTTTTCGGCCGAAGTTGCATTGGGCTGTACTTCCTGGAAAACAGACATGAAGTCTTCCCATTCCTGCTGGCGGGGAAGGGTGGCCAAACGTGCAAATGCTTCTTCCCAGTCGAAATCCTGCGGCGTTTCGACGATCATAAACAGGCGGTTTCCCAGCAGATAAATCTCCATTTCCAGGATTCCCACGCTGCGGATGCCGGCGCGTATTTCCGGCCACGACTCTTTTTCGCCGTGACGCCGGACATATTCTTCAATCAGTTTCGGGTCATTTTTCAGCTCCAGCGTCTGACAGTAACGCTTCGTCGGCACAGCGTGTGCCTTTGTCTCATATCCGTTTATCTTCATTGCTTTTGAAATTTTCGGGTAAAGATAGTAAAGTTTTTCCGTGCCGGATTCTTGGCGCCGGCATATTAAAAATTATTCGCCGCATAAAATTTATTATGACTTCGCAGATCTGGCCTTTACGTGAGCCTCTGCTGTATCCATATCAGAGGGCGCGGAGAAAAAACGGGTCATCCGCAACTCCCTGTGTCCTTCTGCAAATGAACCTTCTTTCCACCTCCTTTTAATAACAAAACAACCTCCGTAGGTGCATTTCAAAATGTCGTGGGGCGGCAATTCGGGGGGAGAATCAAAACCCGCCCCCGGGAGCCCCAACACAAACCCACCGGGGTTTGGGGTTTAGTTGGTGACACCCCAGGA
>JAIRXI010000332.1 GCA_031268395.1 Tannerella sp.
AAATAAAGAAAGCCGCTGATTTAGCGGCTTTTAATGGCGGAAAGCGAGGGATTCGAACCCCCGGTACAGTTACCCGTACACCGCATTTCGAGTGCGGCCCGATCGACCACTCTGGCAGCTTTCCTTTCGGCGGCCAAAGGTAGAAACTTTTTCCGAATTTCGTACTTCCATGTATTGTTTTTTTGTAATTTTGTCTCCGAAAGATAAGTATCAAGAGTCTTGATGATATATAAAAACAAATGAAACTAACCGGAATACGAATTTGTCTTTTTGGCATCCTGGTGTTGATGGCATGCGGCAAGACGGAAGAAGCCCGTGAACAACTGCAACAAGCCCGGATTTTGCACGAAAACAGACAGTTCAGCGCCGCCAAAAACGCGATTGACACGCTTCGCATGCGCTATCCGCGCGAACTGGAGGTGCTGAAAGAAGCGCTTGTGCTGATGCGGCAGGTCGAACGCGGCGAAAGCGAACGCAACATTGCTTTTTGCGACAGTTTGATTCCTGTACGCATGGATGAAGTCGGGAAACTGAAAAAGGGATTTGTTTTTGAAAAAGATTCCGTCTATGAAGAAGTTGGAAACTATGTCTGGAAACAGCAGACTGTCGAGCGGAATGTCGAACGCAGCTACATCCGTTGCGGCGTGGACGAAAAGGGGGAAATTTATCTGGCCAGCGTCTATTTCGGCAAACGGCCGCTCAATCATACCGGCTTGAAATTGAGCCTGCCCGACGGCGCTTATGCCGAAACGGCCTCCATTCCCCATGACGGAGGCATGAATTACCGCTTCAAGGATGAAGGGAATATTACCGAAGTGGTTACCTACAAAGGTGAAAACGGCCTCTCTGCCATACATTTTGTCTACGCTTCCGACGAAAAGGCACGCATCAAGGCCGAATACACCGGAGGGGCGGCTTTTTCGCTGAATCTCGGAGAAAACGATAAAAAAGCCATCCGTGCCACGTATGATTTGGCCGTTGTACTCAGGGATATTGAGTCCATGCGACGGGAAAAAGAGAAATCAGCAAAAAAAATACGTTACATTGACAGTAAACTGGCCGGTAATGGAGAAACGGAAAATGTGCCATCCTCCGACGGCGGACTGTAAGCAGTGTGCCGGTATGCCGAGGGGAATTTAATAAATCCTAAAACATCCCGTGTCTCACGGAAATTTATTTACTTTGTACCCTTCAAAAAATAAAAAAGTCTTATGACACAAGAAGATGTATTTAAAAAATTGATTTCTCACAGCAAAGAGTACGGATATGTCTTTCCTTCATCCGAAATTTATGACGGGCTGAGCGCCGTGTACGATTATGGTCAAAACGGTGTTGAATTGAAAAATAACATCAAAAAATACTGGTGGGACAGCATGACGCTGTTGCACGAAAACATCGTGGGCATCGATTCCGCGATATTCATGCACCCCACTGTCTGGAAAGCGTCCGGACATGTAGACGCATTCAATGACCCGCTTATAGACAACAGGGACAGCAAAAAACGCTATCGCGCCGATGTACTGGTTGAAGATCATCTGGCCAAAACAGACGAAAAAATCAACCGGGAAATTGAGAAGGCAGCGAAACGGTTTGGCGAAACGTTCGACGAATCCCACTTCCGCGCGACGAACGTGCGCGTACTGGAATACCAGGCAAAACGCGACGAAATACACGCCCGTTTTGCGAAAGCGCTCAATGATTCCGATTTCGAGGCGCTCCGCCAGCTGATCATCGACTGCGAAATCGCCTGCCCCGTCTCGGGCACGCGCAACTGGACCGATGTCAGGCAATTCAATCTGATGTTTTCTACCGAAATGGGATCGACGGCCGACGGCGCCATAAAAGTTTACCTGCGCCCCGAAACGGCACAGGGTATCTTTGTCAACTTCCTCAACGTTCAGAAAACCGGCCGGATGAAAATCCCCTTTGGCATAGCGCAGGTCGGGAAAGCCTTTCGCAACGAAATCGTTGCACGCCAGTTCATCTTCCGCATGCGCGAATTTGAGCAAATGGAAATGCAATTCTTTGTCCGTCCCGGTGACGAACTCGACTGGTTTGCACGCTGGAAAGACCTCCGCATGAAATGGCACCGCGCGCTTGGACTCGGCGATGCCAGATACCGTTTCCACGACCACGACAAACTGGCACACTACGCCAATGCGGCCACCGACATCGAGTTTGAAATGCCCTTCGGATTCAAAGAAGTCGAAGGCATACACAGCCGCACCGACTTCGATCTCAGTCAGCATGAAAAATATTCCGGAAAAAAAATCCAGTACTTCGATCCGGAATGGAATCGGAGTTACACGCCATACGTCATAGAAACGTCGATCGGCGTAGACCGCATGTTCCTCAGCGTACTGGCCGGCACGTACTGCGAAGAAACGCTTGCCGGCGAGACGCGCGTCCTGTTAAAGCTTCCGCCCGCGCTGGCGCCCGTCAAGCTCGCCGTGTTACCGCTCGTGCGTAAAGACGGACTGCCCGAAAAGGCGCTGGAAATTCTTCATCTTTTGCGTTTTGATTTTCGCTGCCAGTATGACGAAAAAGATTCCATCGGCAAGCGATACCGCCGGCAGGACGCTATCGGCACGCCTTACTGCATCACGGTCGACCACGACACGCTTGTCGACCGCCATGTCACCATTCGCTATCGCGACACCATGCTGCAGGAGCGCGTCCCCATCGACCGGCTCCACGGCATCATCGCCGAAAAAGTAAACATGCGGAATTTGCTGTGCAAACTGCAATAAACCGGCAAAAAGAGAATAACACTGGAAAAATAACAAAACAAGCGTACAGAATGAAAACTTTATCAATCACTGCCATTTCCGTGAGCGGAAAAGGAGTCAAAAAAGCCGTATACGGAATAAAAATCCGGGGGTTCGTCGCATGGATACTGCTGGCGGCGTTCTCCGCAACATCCTGCGGGGAGGATGACAACACTTCGAAAGAAGCATGGAAATCGGCCAACGAACAGGCATTCCAGTCCATCGCCGCCAGTCCCGAATATATTGAACTCCCGTCGCTCGGCAATAATGGAAGCATTTACTATAAGGTACTCAACAAAGGCGACGGCGTCAAACCGGTTTATTACTCCAGTCGCGTGCAGGTATATTACAAAGCCTGGTTTGTGGCCGCCGACCCGGCCCTGAACATCTCTACGGGGACAGTGGCCGGACAGCAGCTGTTCGACCAGGGCAGCCCGCTGACTTTTGCCGTCAACAGTACCGGGCTGATGGAAGGGTGGCGACAGGCCCTGCAATACATGGTCGAAGGGGACAAATGGGAAATCTGGATACCGTATGCCCTTTGCTATTATCAAACCGATTACGTCACTGGCGTGGCGATCCCCTCATTTATCGAGTCAACCCTGTTTCCGTCCAATTCGACCGTAGCCTGCGAAATCGAGGTCGTCGGCGTGGCGGGCATTGACGAATTTTAAGAGCGCTTCCAATTTCATCCACATTCCGTCTCTGCCGGGACGGGCGTTTTTTACCGGCAGGGTGTCTTCCGGACACGACGGGGAAGTGTCTAAGGGACATGGTATCTGCGTAAATCTTCCAAATCTGCGTCATCTGCGTGCTTTTAAAGGCCTCCGCCGGCTGCGGGAGACTTGCTACAGGGTGTAAATTATTCCCCGCAGGTTGCGGGAGACTTGCTACAGGGTGTAAATTCTTCCCCGCAGGCTGCGGGAGACCTGCTACAGGGTGTAAAAAGTGTTCC
>JAIRXI010000397.1 GCA_031268395.1 Tannerella sp.
CAAACCCCGCTTCTGGAATGCAAGCTGGATCACGGGTGATAACGTGTACCTGCTTCGCGTCGTCCCCTCGGTCGAAAACATCAACGACGCTTCCCGATGGGAATTTTATGCCGGGAAAAACGACGCCGGCGAAGCCCTGTGGACAAACGATTTCGCGCAGATCAGGCCCCTGCTGGAATGGAACAACAACATGGGCTGCGTAACCGTCACTTACAATGCCGCCCTCAAAAAATACCTGATGTGCGTGACCGACGGCGGAAACACCTGTGCCCGGATGCATACCTATATCCTGGAATCCGACGCCCTGACGGGCGAATGGAAAATGATCAGTTACCTGAAAAATTTCGGGGAACAGGCCTATTTTGTCAACATTCCCTCGAAATACATCAGCCGGGACGGAAAAACGATGTGGCTCTGGTATTCGGGCAACTATGCAACCAACTGGAACGGGGAACACATAGTAGAAAATCCCGCAGGCAGTCATTACGGACTGGTAATGCAGCAAATTCAACTCCTGAAATGACGGACGCGGCCCGGAAGTCGAAAAAACCGCAATTAACGGAAAAGAACAGCCAGCCGACAGCGATACGGAATGAAAAGGCGTTCGCCCCTGCCGGCGCGCTCCCGTTCCTTTTTTCTCATACGCGCGGCGCAGGAAGGATAAAAACAGCCAAAAATTTTTTGTTCCAAAACAGTATCGTATCTTTGTTGAAGTTTTTAAAAACCCGATCATTCATTCAAGTGCAGTGAAGCCATTTTTAGACAGACAGGTAAAATTAACGGTTATGCGAATGTGCCATTTTATACTCGCGCTATGCTGCGGTTCGGTTGTATCCTGCCGTTCTGCCGATCCCGTTTTTCCCCGCGAAGAAACCTTGACGCCGGAATTAATGCCCTTGCAGGGGGTCACTTATCCCTTAAAAGTGGAAGTGAAACATCCCTTTTTAATTCTCCAAAATCTGAAACAGCGCGACAGTCTGTTTCATGTCTACGATCTTCGGAACGGTGAATTGAAAAGCGCCTTCGGGATCACAGGAGACGGGCCGGAAGATTTTGTGCTTCCGTGCCTGTTGCATACGCCGCTCCGGGATATTCTCATAGAGGACCTTAACACAAGCAAAATCTACCGGTTCGGGATCAGCGGAGAAGGAAAGCCGGCGTTTAAGGGCGCCCAACGGATGAATTACACAGAAAATGTGCTTGATCCCGCCTTTATCAATGATTCCCTGTTCGTGATAGACGCCAGATATTATGTATCCACGCCCGCCCTCCACCTGCTGTCCCTGACGGACGAACAGCCAAGGAAAACGTTGACTTACCGGAAGCCCGACAGGGGTAATTCGCTGAATCCCGACCGGGCTGAAGTATATGCCAGTGAAAGCCGCATCGTGCTCATCTCTATATACCGGAAACGGATTGATTTTATGGATACTGACTTTCATCGCATCCAAAGGGTGGAATTTGAGTATGATCCCCCTTCCTTTATTAACAGGGAAGATCCGGGGGAGGCAAAGATGAGCTATATCTACACGTATCTGGGGAAACGCTATCTGTACGCCGTGTTTTCGGGAGTATCAATGAAGGAGCATAAAGCCGCCTCTACCCGCGGGACTTTTCTGGAGGTTTTTGATCTGGACGGGAATCCGGTCGCCAGATACCTGTTGAATGGCAAAAGCCCGGTTTTCTTTGCGGTAGACGAGGAAACGTTCACGCTTTATGGCGCGGGATACGACGGGGATCCGGAAGATTATTTGCTGGTATATACATTAAAAGGACTTTCCTGAGCATGAATCGCGTTATTCCTTTCACCCCGGGAGCAAAAGTGGAGGCGGAAGTGCGCCCGTTTAAAGACAACAACAAAAAGAAATAAAATGAAAAGATACTGTATCATAACCGTGCTTTGCCTGATGGCCGCCGGTTCAACGGCCGCCAATCCGGTCAGAAAAACGGTCCGGTCAGGCGATTTTGACCGGGAATACCTGGTCTACACACCCGAAAACAGCCATCCCCGTCCGGAGGGGCTGATTGTCTGCCTGCACGGGTTCAACGGCTCCATGGAAGATTTTTTCAGCAACTACCCCATTTACAAAGTAGCCGATTCGCTCAACTGCATGATTGTTGCACCGCAGGCGCTGCCCGAACAGAGCCAGAGCCTGATCGACAAGGCGACGGTAATCAGCATAATCACCGGAAATGACCTTTTACTCCGCTCGGCCTGGGGTTGCGGACTGAGAGTCAGGGCTGTCCTGAACCTGGGGCATATCGCGCTGCTGGACGAAGAACTGAACAGGTCGGTAGACGATGTGGAATTTATCCGTTTGATTATCCGGCAGACGCTGGACGAATTTGCCCTGGAGACCGAAAATATTTTCCTCGCCGGCACGTCGATGGGGGGATACATGGCCTACCAGTTTGCACTGAAACAGCCTGTGAAGCTGGCGGGCATCGTCTCCATCGTCGGATCCATGGGACTGAACATTCAGGGAATGGGAAACGGGATGAAAGTGCCGGTCTGCGATTTCCACAGCCTGACGGACGAAGTCGTGCCCTATACCGGCTCGACCGACAATTCCGGGACGACGGTTTCGCTGGCCCTGCCCAAACCGGAAGTGCTCGACTACTGGGTGCAAACCAACGGCGCGGGTATGCCGGTGGAGGAAGAGGTCCGGTATTATCCTTCGACCAGCGGCATCACGGTCGAAAAAATCACCTGGCCGCATCCGGAATACGAAGTTGTGCATTACCGGATGAACGGCTCGAATCATGGCTATTTTTTCCGGAAGGAAGCAGGCGACTGCATGGATTATGTGGAAGAAATCACGAAATTCGTCGCTGCGCACGTTTTGCCGCGTCCGGACGGCATTGAGCCTGTCCGGGAACAGGAGCCGGCCGTCTATCCCAATCCGGCATTCAACGTGATTTACTTCGGCGTCATGGACGGAGACGTTTCGATTTATGACTTTACGGGAAGGAAAATACGGTCTGCCGCGTTCAGCGCCGGTCTGCTGGATATTTCGTTCCTCAAGCCGGGGATGTACCTGCTTCGCATCCAGTCGGGCGGAACGGTCCGGACAACCAAACTGATCAAGCAGTAACCGTCCCTGCCCCCCGTGGACCGTCTGCCGGCAGAAAACGGGACACGGCGTAACACCTCCGTCCCCGGAGGGAGGGGATATGATTATTTTCCCGTCTTACCTGCATTCCGTCCCGGAAGGGATGGCGTGACGGGCGGATATGCCGTTTTCGGCTACGCCACAGCGCTGCATCCGGTTATGCCGGAAACAAAAAAAAGGCCGCACCCTCTCGGACACGACCCTCCACAAACACAAAAAAATTTATATGAACCAGACTAACTATTTATTTCGTTCATGTAAGCGACGAGATCCAGCACCTTGCAGGAATATCCCCATTCGTTGTCATACCATGAAACCACTTTCACAAATTTATCCGTCAGGGCGATACCTGCTTTTGCATCGAAGATGGAAGTGCGGGCGTCGCCAATGAAATCGGACGATACCACATCTTCTTCCGTATATCCCAGAATCCCTTTCAGGTTGCCTTCGGAGGCTTCTTTCATTGCCGTTTTAATGTCTTCGTATGTTGCCGGCCTGGCCAGGTTGACGGTCAGATCGACCACCGAAACGTCCAGCGTGGGAATGCGGAACGACATGCCCGTCAGTTTACCGTTCAGCTGGGGAATCACTTTCCCTACAGCTTTGGCGGCGCCCGTAGACGAAGGGATGATGTTGCCCGAAGCGGCACGTCCGCCTCTCCAGTCCTTGACCGAAGGGCCGTCGACTGTTTTCTGCGTGGCGGTGGTGGAGTGAATCGTCGACATCAGGCCGTCGACAATGCCGAACTTGTCGTTCAGGACTTTGGCGATCGGCGCCAGACAGTTGGTCGTACAGGAAGCGTTCGACACGAACCGGGTTCCCTTTACATACGCGTCGAGGTTGACGCCGCATACGAACATCGGGGTATCGTCTTTCGAGGGTCCCGACATCACTACGTATTTGGCTCCCGCGTCGACGTGTCCCTGCACCTTGTCTTTGGAAAGGAACAGGCCGGTCGATTCAACCACATATTCGGCGTCTATTTCGCCCCATTTCAAATCCGCCGGATTCTTTTCCGCGGTTACGCGAATGGAATTGCCGTTTACAATCAGATTCCCGTCCCTGACATCCACCGTTCCTTTGAAGCGGCCGTGAATCGTGTCATACTTCAACATGTAAGCCATGTATTCCACACTGATCAGGTCGTTAATACCTACCACCTGAATATCGTTCCGTCCCTGAGCGGCACGGAAAACCAAACGTCCAATACGGCCGAAACCGTTAATACCTACTTTAATCATTGTAATTTCCTTTAGTTAAAACATCATTTATCTTGTTCGTCTTTTTGCTTCTCTCAAATGTTACAGGGGCTTACGCAAGCTACAGCGCGTTCTCCCCGCACCCGACGCGCCACGGAAAACCGGCTTTATCGCAGCCGCTGCAAGTAAACCCTGCCTTCCGAAAACGGATGCAAATTTAGCACGTTTTTTTTTATCCCGGAAATATTCGGCGGAAAAATCGACGTCGCAACTGCATTAAGCGGTTTTGTTTTCCGTATAAATTCGCCACATACATCCGGCAAAGAGCGCCAGCGCGATTCCGGCGACAGCGGAAAACCAGCCCAGATCGTTCGGCGCAAGTTCTTCGGCAAAGAAGGGATTTTCCTGTAGCGAACGGTTCGACAGAGCCGCTACAACCACTGCATTATTCAGGAAATGAGCAAAAACGGGCGCCCAGAGGTTTTTCGTCCAGCAGAGCAGATAGCCCAGATAAGCCCCCAGCAGCATCCGCGGAAGGAATCCGTAAAACTGGCAGTGAATGGCGCTGAAAATAACGGCTGTCAGCCAAATCGCCACATGAGGACTCCGGAAGGATTTCCAGATAAGGGAAAACAGCGTGCCGCGAAACAGAAATTCTTCCGCCAGTGCGGCAAAGAGCGCGATCACGACCAGATTCGTCAGCAGCGGGAACAGCCCTTTTTCGGCCGTCATTTTGCCGACGGCTTCGGCCGCAAAATCTTCCATCTCCCGCATCCAGGTCTCCAGTGGCGCCATGGAATCCGGCAATCGAAGTTGCATGTTCAGATGAGCCGTCAGCGAGATAGCCGGTGAAATGAGCAGCACCGTCAACGTAATCCACCCCAGCAGACGGGCATCCGGCAAACCGCGCAGATGCAAAAACTCGCCCGGATGTTCACTGCACAGCCAGGCGGCAAGCAGAGACGGAATCAGCATCACGGACACCGACGACACCAACTGCACAAGTCGCAATATCCGGACAGGGGCATCGCCCGAGTACGTTAAAAATTCGCTGAACACCAGCGAAACAAGACTGAAAAAAAACATTCCCGTCAACAGGCATCCCATGAGAATACCCAGTTGAACAAACGTGGAGTGACCGGCAAAAAATCCTTTCATACCTATACCCTGTCGACACAAGCCTGACGGCCAGTCATGCATAAAAAAAATAACTTCCGCCACAGACAGGCAGAAGTTATTAACGTTTCCAGCAAAACAGGCATTACCTTTTTGGCAACGCTTCTTTCAATACCAGTTGACGACCTTCAAATTGCGTTTCGTGTAATCCGTCGATAGCCTCGTGCGCCTCATGGTCATTCGGCATTTCTGCGAATGCGTACCCTTTGGAACGTCCGGTGTCACGGTCTTTAATTACCTTTATGGAACTGACGTCGCCATATTCCTGCAAGGCCCTTCGCAAATTGTCTTCCTGAACCCGATAGTTCAAATTACCAATGTAAATATTCATAAAATCAAGAAATTAAAAAAAATAATATTGTTACTGTTTGAAAGCAAGAAAAAAAACCGGAAGTTCGTAACAATGAAAAATAAATCGATCCTGTCGGAAATAAAAGACAATTGTTAAGCACATTCGAAGTATGATTACCCCTTTCACGGTACAAAGAAAGGGATTAAATTTCAATATTCAAGAAATTTGGAAGAAAAATTATCATTTATTGCACATAATCTTTCCATTTATATTTGCGAGATTGAAATTATCGTTCTAATTTTGCCGGTTAAATTTCGGGAAGTAAATATTGATATTTAATATAGACCATTAATAATGAACATTTCACATGTAAGTACCGATGCCATAAGCGGCATTATCAAATTAGCGATTGAAAAAACAGACTACGAGGCGCAGGTGGATAAAAATTTACGCCAGTATCGTCAAAAGGCAGATATCCCCGGATTCCGCAAAGGAATGGTTCCATTGGGGGTCGTCAGAAAAAAGTACGGCAAATACGTGTTATCAGAAGTAATAAACAAACTTGTCTTGGACAATCTGGTCGATTACATTGGCTCCAGCGGGCTAAAAGTGCTTGGCCAGCCCGTCTCGAATCAGGCAGACCAGAAACCGATTGATTTCGGCACGGAGGAAAATTTTGAATTCTTATTTGACATAGCCCTTGCGCCGGTCATATCCGTCAATATCTCCAAAGAGGACAAACTGACCCGTTACCGGGTAGCTATAGACGAAAAAACGGTGGACAGGGAAATAGAAACCCACTGTAAGAACTTCGGCTCGTATGTCACGGCAGACGATGTAGAAGACTTTGATCTGGTCAAGGGCACGCTGATCGAACTGGAAGACGGTCAGCCGAAAGAAGGCGGCATTCTGACGGAAAATGCCGTGCTGATGCCCCATTACCTGAAGGAAGAAACGGAACGGGCAAAGTTCATTGGCGCCAAATTGCATGACGGGATCGTTTTCAATCTGAAAGCCGCATACGGAGATGCGACAGGCGAAATTGCCTCCCTGCTGCAAATCGACAGGGAGGCGGTCGACGCCCTTGCCGGTGATTTTCGTTTCGATGCGCAGGAGATCAAGCGTTTAAAAGCGGCGGAGGTGAATCAGGAACTGTTCGACAAACTGTTTGGCGAAGGCGTTGTCACGAGCGAAGAAGAATGCAGGGAAAAAACAAGAAATCAGCTGGATGAACAGCTCCAGTCGCAAAGTGACTACAAATTCTGGTCCGACATACGCGCGCTGCTCCTCGAAAAAGCCGGAGACGTGTCCTTTGCCGACGACATCCTGAAACGCTGGCTCCTCACAACGGAGGAGCAGCATACGCCGGAACAGGTAGAGGCCGAATATCCGGCCATGATAGAGAACATTAAATTCCAGTTAATCAAGAAACAGCTTCTGGAAGACAATAACTTGAAAATTGAAGAGAGAGATCTGGAAACATGCGCTTTTCAGATGGCCAAATTGCAGTATGCGCAGCATGGCATATTTTCCGTGCCGGACCACCTGCTGGAGCAATTTGCAAAAAAACTCCTCAAAAAGAAGGACACGATGGACACATTGATAGATCACGCAATGGAACAGAAGCTGACTTCCTGGATCAGGGAACAGACAGATGTCACTACAAAAGACGTTTCGCTGGACGAATTTGAAAAATTATTCGCCTGACCGATTTGCTCCTTTCGAAAATTTATTTATAACTTTGTTTTCCCTTTTGAACGGAAAGGATGCATCTTTTCCGTTCTTCAAAGGGGAAAGATAAATCCAAACGATATTATTACACCATTATGAACGATTTTGAAAAATATGCAACAAAGCATCTGGGAATGAGCCATACGGCATTGGACAGCTATATGAATATCACCAGTAACTGGATATCTCCGACCATTATTGAAGAACGTCAGTTGAATGTGGCGCAGATGGATGTGTTTTCACGGCTGATGATGGACCGTATCATTTTTCTGGGCACCCAGATTGACGATTATACGGCCAACGTGATTCAGGCGCAACTGCTTTACCTGGATTCAAGCGATCCGGGCAAGAACATTTCGATTTATATCAACTCGCCCGGCGGCTCCGTATATGCCGGATTGGGCATTTACGACACCATGCAGTTCATTGGCAGCAAGGTGTCGACCATCTGTACGGGGATTGCCGCGTCGATGGCTTCCGTATTGCTGGTGGCCGGAGAAAAAGGCATGCGTTTCGGTCTGAAACATGCGCGGGTGATGATTCACCAGCCGCTGGGAGGGATGCAGGGACAGGCTTCCGATATGGAAATTACCGTGCGACAGATTTTGAAGGTAAAGGAAGAGCTGTACAATATCATTGCCCTTCACTCCGGAAAGCCGTACGAACAAATCGAAAAAGACAGTGACCGCGATTACTGGATGGGTTCGGAAGAAGCCCGGGACTACGGAATGATCGACGAAGTAATGATCCGGAAATAAGACAGGAAAAATATGGCAAAAACAGAAGAAACATGCGCGTTCTGCGGGAAAAGCCGGCGTAATGTCAATGTCCTGATTACCGGCCTTTTCAGCGCCATCTGTGACGATTGTGTCCGGCAGGCGTACGACGTCCTCAACGAAAACCAGCCCAAAAGCGGACGCGCATTCCTGCCAAACAAACAGGAATTGCCTAAGCCTAAGGATATCAAGGATTTTTTAGACCTGTACGTAATTGGTCAGGACGAGGCAAAACGTTATCTGGCGGTTTCGGTCTACAACCATTACAAGCGGCTGATGCAGCGGATCACGAAAGAAGATGTGGAGATTGAAAAATCCAACATCATCATGGTCGGTGCTACCGGTACGGGAAAAACGCTGCTGGCTCGCACGATTGCAAAAAAACTGCATGTGCCGTTCTGCATCGTCGATGCGACCGTTTTGACGGAAGCCGGTTACGTGGGCGAAGATATCGAAAGCATCCTGACCCGCCTGCTGCAAGTTGCCGACTACGACGTGGAAGCCGCACAGCGGGGCATTGTTTTCATTGATGAACTCGACAAAATAGCCCGCAAGGGCGACAATCCTTCCATCACGCGCGACGTGAGCGGAGAAGGCGTCCAGCAGGGGTTGCTGAAATTGCTGGAAGGCTCGATTGTGAACGTGCCACCCCAGGGCGGACGCAAACATCCCGAACAGCGGATGATTCCGGTAGATACGCACAACATCCTGTTTATCTGCGGCGGCGCGTTTGACGGGATCGAAAAGAAGATTGCTCAGCGACTGAATACCCGCGTAATCGGCTACGTCGCCAGCAAGGAAACAGCCATTGTCGACCGCGAAAATTTATTGCAATACATCACGCCTGCCGATCTGAAAACCTTTGGCCTGATTCCCGAAATTATCGGCCGTCTGCCGATTCTGACTTATTTGGAGCCGTTAGACCGTTCGGCGCTCCGTAAGATATTGACGGAACCTAAAAATTCCATTATCAAACAATACGTCAAACTGTTCGAGATGGACCAGATTAAACTGACTTTCGACGAAGAAGTGTATGAATACATCGTGGACAAGGCCATTGAGCTGAAACTGGGTGCACGCGGACTTCGTTCGATTGTGGAGACCATCATGATGGATGCCATGTACCAAATGCCGTCGGACAGCGTAAAAAGCTTGACTGTCACATTGGATTATGCAAAAGAGAAACTGGAGGGAACCGATATAAACCGGTTACAGATAGCATGACAGTAAAAAGAAGCATGGTTGAATTATGAAACAGGACATAACAGAAGCCCTGAAATTTCATTTTGGATTCGACAAATTCAAAGGGAATCAGAAAGCAATCGTAGAAAACGTACTTGCCGGAAAAGATACGCTTGTGTTGATGCCGACCGGAGGAGGGAAATCGCTTTGCTATCAGTTGCCTTCGCTGATGATGGAAGGCACTGCGCTGGTGATTTCGCCGCTGATCGCATTGATGAAAAACCAGGTCGACTCCATGCGCAACTTCAGCGAAGAAGACGGCGTAGCTCACTTCATCAACTCGTCGCTCAACAGGGCGGCCATCGACGCGGTTAAACAGGACATTCTTTCCGGTCGCACAAAATTGCTGTATGTCGCTCCCGAATCGCTGACAAAAGAAGAAAACATCGGATTTCTGCGGCAAGTGATTATCTCATTTTACGCGGTGGATGAAGCTCACTGTATCTCGGAATGGGGACACGATTTCCGGCCGGAATATCGCCGTATCCGACCGCTTATCAACGAGATCGGCAAACAGCCGGTAATTGCACTGACGGCTACAGCCACACCCAAGGTACAGCACGATATCCAAAAAAACCTGGGAATGATGGACGCAACCGTTTTCAAATCGTCTTTCAACCGTCCGAATCTTTACTACGAAGTCCGCTCGAAGGGAAACGACGTCGACCGCGAAATCATCAAGTACATTAAGAATCATGACGGCAAATCGGGCATTATCTACTGTCTGAGCCGCAAGAAAGTGGAAGAGTTTACCGGCATTCTGTGCGCAAACGGCATCAAGGCGCTTCCCTACCACGCCGGAATGGATTCGCAAATGCGTTCGAACAATCAGGATGCCTTTCTGATGGAAGAGACGGATGTTATCGTGGCCACGATTGCCTTCGGAATGGGAATCGACAAGCCGGACGTACGGTACGTCATCCACTACGATATTCCCAAAAGCCTCGAAGGATACTATCAGGAAACCGGACGCGCCGGACGCGACGGGGGAGAAGGAAAATGCATTGCCTTTTATGCCAACAAAGACTTGCAGAAACTGGAAAAATTCCTGCAGGGCAAACCGGTTGTCGAACAGGAGATCGGCAAGCAACTGCTGCTCGAAACGGCAGCCTATGCCGAAACGGCCGTCTGCCGCCGGAAGGTATTACTCCACTATTTCGGAGAAGAATATACGGAAGACAACTGCGGGAGTTGTGACAACTGTTTGAATCCGAAGATACTGATTGAGGCGAAAGACTTGCTGCTCACGGTACTGGAATCCATTGAGGCCTTGAAGGAAAAATACAAGACCGATTACATGGTCAACTTGCTGATGGGATTTGAAACGTCGGAAATCATCTCTTACAAGCACAACGAGCTGGAGTTTTTCGGCATTGGCCAGGAAGAAGACGAAAGAACGTGGAACGCTGTCATTCGCCAGGCGCAGATTGCCGGCTATCTGGCCAAAGACATTGAAAACTACGGTTTATTGAAGATTACCGCCAATGGGAAAATGTTCATAAAAAAACCTGTTTCCTTCAAAATCGTCAAGGACAATGAGTTCGACGAAGACGAAAGTAGCGAAACCCCGTTGCGGGGCGGTGGTTCGTGCGCGGCAGATCCGGCATTGTATGCCATCATGAAGGATTTGCGCAAGAAACTTTCCAAACAACTGGAAGTGCCGCCATTCGTCATCTTTCAGGATCCTTCGCTGGAAGCAATGGCGACGACCTATCCCGTCACACTGGAAGACTTACAAAATATTCCGGGCGTTGGCGCCGGCAAAGCCAAACGCTACGGTTCCGAATTTATCGCAATTATCAGAAAATACGTGGAAGAGAATGAAATTGAACGGCCGGAAGACATGCGTGTCCGTACGGTAGCCAACAAATCCAAACTCAAAGTATGGATTGTGCAAAGCATTGACCGCAAGATTGCACTGGATGACATCGCCATCTCCAAAGGGCTGGAGTTTGACGAATTGCTGGATGAAATAGAAGCCATTGTCTATTCGGGAACGCGAATAAACATTGACTATTTCATCAATGAAGCCATGGACGAAGATCATATTCTGGATATCTATGCCTATTTCAAAGAGTCGGAAACCGACAGACTGGAAAAAGCCATCAAAGAGCTGGGCAGCGACTATACGGAAGAAGAGATTCGTTTGATACGTATCAAATTCCTGTCCGAGCTGGCCAATTGATTTTTTTTTGAAGCCGGCACATAATAAAAGGTGAATTTTTGAGTTATACGTTAGATAAGGAATAAACATGTATTATAAAAAGAACTGATAATGAAAAAGATTTTAGTATTCGTAATTTTAGGACTGAATTTTTATTTTGCGTATTCAAAAGAGAATGATCCTGTGGTAATGACGGTTGCAGGAAAGGACATCCCGCTTTCGGAGTTTCTTTTTCTGGCACAGAAGGACAGCAGTGTAGACTTGCTGGACAAAAAATCATTGGAGGACTATGTGACACTCTTTAAAAATTTCAAACTGAAAGTAGCAGAAGCTGAATCTTTAAGCATAGATCAAACCTATGCATTTGAAGACGAACTCAATAACTACCAGACACAATTGAAAGCCAGTTATCTTTCCGACAAGGAAGGAGAAGCCCGGGCGCTCAACGAAGTGTATGAGCGAAATAACGAGATCGTCTCAGTCAGTCACATCCTGTTTCCGTTACCAGCCCAGAGCATCTCGAAAGATACGCTGGCCGGCTATAACAAAGCGTATGAGGTTTACAAACGAATTGCGAACGGAGAAGATTTTGACGCCGTCGGCCAGTCGCTGGCTGCGGAAGAAAATTCAGGTACGGTCTATGAAACGATCGACTATCTGTATCCGCTGAAGGCTTACAAGGCATTTGAAGACGCGGCTTATTCCTTGCCGGTCGGCGTCGTTTCCACACCGGTACGTACAGCCTTCGGCTTTCATCTGATGCGCGTCAACAGGCGGATTCCGAATCCGGGAAAAATACAGGTCGCCCATATCCTGATTGCCGAACCGCCGGAAAGCGCCGGCCCCAAAGACGTGCTCGAAAAGATGTTCATGGACAAAGTGAACGAAGTCTATGAAAAGGCAAAGAGCGGAGAAGATTTTGCCGCACTGGTACATACCTATTCGGCAGACGACAAGAGCAATACACAGGAAGGCGTTTTGCCCTATTTCGGTCTGGGCGAAATGATCCGACCCTTTGAACAGGCCGCATTCACCCTGAAGACGCCAGGCGAAATTTCCGAACCGGTGCGCACCCGGCTGGGCTATCATATCATCAAACTCCTGAACCGGAAAGAGCGCGTGCCGTTTGAAGAAATGGAACGCGGGATGTACATCACCATGAAGCAGGGAGAACGCAATTTCGACCTGTATAAAAGTTTTGAGGAACGCCAGAAAGCCAAATTCGGCTATGTCCTCAACCAGGACGCTTATGACGACCTGCAGCGCCTCTGCGACAAGTATTTCCCGACCGACACAGCTTTTTACAATGAGGCACGCATGATGATGAAAACCCTCATGCACATGGACACGATGGATTTTCCCCAGTATGAATTTGCCGAATACCTCAGACTTTATCCCTTTTCGACCAAAACCTATTCGGGCGATTTCCTGAACGAGGTTTACCGGCTGTTTATCCGCGACATCGTCACCGAACTGGAAAAAAGAACACTGGACGAACGGCATCCCGAATTTAACCAGCTGGTAAAGGAATATCACGACGGCATCCTGCTGTTCGAAATAAGCAATCAGCGGGTGTGGAACAAGCCTCTGGAAGAACAGGCACAGCTGGAAGCGGCCTGGATCCGGGAACTGAACGAAAAGTTCCCGGTCGAAATCAACTGGAAAGTGCTGAAGAATCTCAAAAAAATCATCCGGAAAACTCCCAGGAAATAAATCTGCCCGGAGATGATGCGAACCATCGTTTTCTTCCTTGCCGTATGTTTGCTGCATGCTTGTCGCCGCCCCCCGGAAACCGTCGGTTCGGACGTGGTAGTTAAGGTGAACGGACAGACACTGACCCGAAGTGAAGTGGAATATTTCATACCGAATGGGACACCACACGCAGACAGCCTGCTGATTGCAGAGCATTACGTGACCAAATGGGTGAAAGACCAGTTGACGTATGAAGCAGCCAAACGGAATATCGGCAATGGAGATGCGGACATCAACCGCCTGGTAGAAGAATACCGGCGTTCCCTGCTTACACATCGCTATCAGGAAAACCTGATCCGTACCAGACTGGCTTCCGAAATCCCGGAAGAAGAGAAGCAGGTTTTTTATCGGGAGAATCCGAAAAAGTTTATTTTGAGCGGCGATGTGATCAGAGGGCTGTTTCTAATGGCACCGGTTGATGCACCCGGACTGGAAGACATCCGGAAAAAATACCGCAGGAGCGAACTGGATGTAGTGGAAGAGATAGAAAAGTTCAGTATCCAGAACGCCGTCATGTACGAGTATTTTTATGACAGGTGGGTCGATTTCGACAAAATGCTGAGCAAGATACCGGTATCTGTCCCGAACACGTCGCAGTATCTGAAAACAAAACAGTTCATCGAAGTGTCGGACAGTTTATACTGCTATCTGCTCAATATCTCCGAATATGTACTTTCCGGAAATGTGGCGCCGTATGAATATGCCGTTCCACAGATTCGGGAATTAGTGATAAACAAGAAGAAGATTGAATTTCTAAAAAATACGGAAGATGAATTATATCGAGATGCTGTCCGGAAAGGGCAGGTCGTTTTTTATGCAAATCAGGAACCGGATGCAAAGTAGGACGATGAAACGGGCAGGCCTGTTTATGCTATTGCTGGTCTGTAACCTGGGCCTGGTCAGGGGACAGGACAATGTGATCGACGAAATTGTATGGATCGTCGGCGACGAAGCCATTCTGCGTTCGGACATAGAATCGCAGCGCCTGCTGATGCAAAGCCAGCGAATGCGGTACGATACCGACCCGTACTGTTTCATCCCGGAACAGATTGCCATCCAGAAACTCTACCTGAACCAGGCCAAACTCGACAGTATAGACGTGGAAGAAGGGCAGGTCATCCGCATGGTAGACCAGTATATCAACGCCGACATCAACCGCATCGGTTCGCGGGAAAAACTGGAAGAATACTTCAACATGAAACTGTCCCAAATCAAGGAAATACGCAAAACGATGATACGCGAACAGCAGATCGTGCAGAAAATGCAGCAACAGTTGATCGGCGACGTCAAGCTCACACCCTCGGAAGTACGCAGTTATTTCCGGAACATTTCCCAAGACAGCCTGCCCATGATTCCGACCACGGTCGAAGTACAGATCCTCACCCTGGAACCGAAGATTCCCCTGGAAGAAATCGACGCCATCAAGGAGCGGCTGAGAGATTTTACCGAACAGGTACACAGCGGCAAAACGGAATTTTCAACGCTGGCGATCATGTATTCCGAAGATCCGGGATCAGCCTCGCGCGGAGGAGACATGGGATTCATGAGCAAGGGAAACCTGCTGCCCGAATTTGCCAATGTAGCCTTCAATATGACCGACCCGAAGCGGGTTTCCAATATTGTGGAAACGGAATACGGTTTTCACATCATCCAGTTGATTGAGAAACGCGGCGACCGCATCAATTGTCGCCACATTTTACTGCGACCGAGAGTGTCGGACAAAGAACTCGACGAAACTGCCACCCGGATGGATTCGCTGTACACGGACATTGTCGGGAACAAATTGACGTTTGAAGAAGCCGCCACCTACCTCTCCTACGACAAGGACACCCGCAACAACAAGGGGCTGATGGTCAACCAGCGGTATGAAAGCGCTCATGCAGGAACACCCAAATTCGAAATGGAAGAACTGCCACAGGAAGTAGGAAAAGTGGTCGACGGCATGCAGATCGGCGAAATATCCAAACCCTTCCGGATGGTGACCGACAAGCAGAAAGACGTAATCGCCATAGTCAAACTGCGTGCCCGGACGGTCAATCACAAAGCCAATCTGGCCGACGACTATCAGGCACTCAAGGCCCTGGTGGAAGAACGGAAAAAGGAAGACCTGCTGAACACGTGGGTAGAGAAAAAACTCCATACAACCTATGTCCGCATTGCGGAAGGCTGGCGCAACTGCGATTTCCAGTATCCCGGCTGGGTCAGGGACACTTCGGAAAACCTCCCCGGCAAGGAATGGACGCCACCCGTCACGGAAGACCGGAAAGAAAAAAAACGCGCGGAAAAGGAAGATCGGAAAAAGCAAAAAAACGAACGCCACAAAACACCCGGACAAAACGGACAGGACAAAACGCCCGGCGGAACAACCCCTTCCCTTTAACCCTTTCCTCCCATGTCTCCCCCGTCCGCCACATGGCGCCGCGTGTCGTTCATTGTCGCCGCAACATTCCTGAGCCTGAGCGCCGCTCTTTCGCAGCAGACAGACAGCGACACCTCCAAAATCTATCTGGAATATGCGGACGAGCAGACTCATAACCGCGAACTCCATCCGGATCGGCAGGTGCTCACCGGAAACGTCTGTTTCCGGCACGACAGCGCATTCATGTACTGCGACAGCGCATATTACTATGAACAAAGCAGCTCGCTCGAAGCCTTCGGCAGAGTTTGCATGGAACAGGGCGACACACTGGACATCCACGGCGACTACCTCTTTTACGACGGACACACACAAATAGCCAGGATACGGAAAAACGTAGTGATGAGAAATATCCAGTCCGACAGCGCCATTGTCACGCTCTTTACCGACAGCCTGAACTATGACCGGATAGCCGACATCGGATATTATTTCGAAGGCGGAGTGATCGTAGACGTCGAAAACAACCTGAACTCCATCTACGGACAGTATTCACCGGGAACGAAACTGGCCATCTTCAACGACAGCGTCCGTCTCGAAAACCCGGAATTTACACTCTATTCGGACACGCTGCACTACATGACCGACACGAAAATCGCCATCATCCTGGGCCCATCCATCATCATTTCGGACAGCGGAACCATTCACACCTCAAAAGGCTGGTACAACACGACGGAAAACACCTCCCAACTCCTGGACCGCTCGAAAGTCGTATCGGGAAACCGCTTCCTGACAGGCGATTCCATTGCCTTTAACCGCGAAGCCGGTTTCGGCGAAGCCTTCGGCAACGTCTTCCTCCAGGACACGCTCAACCGCATCATCCTCGAAGGACAGTACGGAATATACAACGAAAAAACCGAATACGCCTTTATGACCGACAGCGCCCGCTGCATGGAATATTCCCGGGGCGACACCCTCTACATCCACGCCGACATATTCGAGATGACCACCCTCGACTCGACCCTGCGCGAACTCAAAGCCTATCACGGTGTCCGCTTCTACCGCACGGACATACAGGGCGTTTGTGACTCGATGCTCTACAACACAAAAGATTCCGTCCTGAACATGTATACCGACCCGATACTCTGGAACAGCGCCTATCAGCTCACCGGAGACACCATCAAGGTTTTCATGAAAGACACTACGGTCGATTACGTACATGTCATTCTGTACGCCTTTGCCATTCAGGAACTGGACTCGTCGGCGCACGACCAGTTAAAGGGAAACGACCTGAAAGCCTACATGGAAGGCAGTTCCATTCACCTGATCGATATGGAAGGCAGCGTGGAAACGATTTATTACCCGGTCCACGACGACGGCTCGCTGTGGGAAATGAACGAAACAAAAAGCAGCTACCTGCGGATGTGGATAAAAGACAATCAACTGGAAAAACTGAAACTCTGGCCGCAGGCCGAAGGGACGGCCACTCCCCTACCCGACCTCTTGCCGGAACAGCGAAAACTGAAAGGATTTTACTGGTACGACTACCTGCGCCCCAAGGACAGGGACGACATCTACCGCCCGACCAAACGCAAGACGGAAGACATTCCGCCGAAAAGATCAAACCTGTTTCAACACGGAGAATAAGCATTAAACCCCGGTGGCCCAACCT
>JAIRXI010000008.1 GCA_031268395.1 Tannerella sp.
TGAGGTTGTTTTGTTATTAAAAGGAGGTGGAAAGGAGGTCGTCTGTCCGAAACGAAGGTTTGCCGTGAGGCTGTCATAAAGCGCTTCGTCCCATGAACTCATGGTTTTACCGGTGATCCGTTTTTATCCTCAGTCACATTTACCGTTCTGCTTTTCGCCGTACTTCAACCCGAAAATGCTTACATACCCCGGTATGCGCGCATTTTCGGGCTTCGTCCCGCAAAAAACAGCTCCGATAAATGTGTGACGTTTATTTCCAGACAGCTCCTGATGGACATGTTGGGTTTATTGTGTGCAGCGAAGGAAAGGCTATTCCTGTCCGTTGCGTGGAGATACGTTTCGGACTTCCTTCGCAGTAAAAACCTGCCTGCCGGCGCCGGCAGAAGACAGGGCTTCCCTGAACACCGTTTCTACCTGTCCACGCGTGACAGCGCCTTCGTGCCTTTTCTCTTCATTCACGTAAAACGTCGGGACGTAGTAATAATCATACCTCTCGGCAATTGCCGGCTGTTCGGACTCCTCGATCGTCTCAATTTCAATGTTTTTGTACACGTCCTGCCGTTTCAGTTCGTCGATAAATTCGAAGGCCTGCCGGCAATACGGACAACTTTTCAGATAAAACAGTTTGACATGCTTTTCCATTGTTTCATTATTTAAATGCGACAAAGATAATCTCAAAATGTCAATCAACTGCATCTCCAGCAAAGAAATCTTCGCCACATCAGCGACCGGACGGCCACCATTGTGAGAAGTGGAAGGCGTCCCGGACACATTCCGGAGCGGCTACAAAATAAATGACTTCGGTGCGGATACACCATTCGCCGACGAACAGGCAAAACATCCGTAACCTTCCACGCTTTTCCAGGGAGTACTGATTCTTTTTATTCGTGACTGTGTATGTGATTCGGAGGCAAAAACAAGCATGTATTCGATTGTATCTATCTGCACATCAATAAAATCGTCGCTGCGCAGAACTTTTTTCTGTCTACTTTTGTTGAATAAATAAGTGATCAAAAAAAAGGAGAGAATATGCTATCTTTAGTTTTAAGTGTTGTTTTATGTATAACAAATAATCATGTAATTGACAAAAATGAAAATGTCATGAAGTTTGCACTGGCAAAATGGCCGTATGCGACAGAGGCCCTGGAGCCGGTAATCAGTAAGCAGACCACGGAGTTTTTCCGTGACAAACACCGCCAGGCGGATGCAAACAGCCTGATTCAGGGGGCGAAGGTTGAACATGCCGCCGATCCTGAGACGGCTGTCCGGAAATCGGACGGTGCGGAAATACGGCTGGCGATGAACGATTTCTACAGTACTTCCGTCGTAACCCCCTTCCGCTTCAATTCCAGGACGAACAATCCCATCCCGCCGCTTCCTCTTTCCGACACGAGCGGCGTCTCCAGTCACGGAATATCAACACCGGAACGCTCCGGCAATGATTCTGTGCCGTACGTTCCGGCGCCCGGCTCCGGGCCCTTCTCACAGCAGAACGGGAAACGCGCCCGCGCCTCCACGGCAGACATCCATGTCCGCGCGGCCGAGAAACCCGACAACATCATCCTCGCCGACTGCTACGTAGCGCCGGACAGTACCGTCTGGGGCATCCGCGAGATCACCAGGAATCGCACGACCATATCCAACTACCAGCAGGTACTGGTGGGCGACATCGACAACGATGGCGAGGTGGAAATACTGGCCTACTCGGACGGTTCGACCATCCCGGGCCGCAACAATTCGGCATATAACTATTATACGGACAGCCTGCGGATGTTTGTCGTCCGCAACGATTCGGTCGTGCACAAGCGCAGCTGGCGGTTCAGGGTCGGCACCCGTCAGTTGTATGCTTCTTCGCTTGCAACAATGGCCTTTGCGCGGTATAACGGCAACCCGTACATCATCATCGCCACCACCAGCGACAGCCTGTATGCGTATAACCATCTCGGCGTCCCGATCTGGTACTCCAACACCAAATACACATCGGGAAAAGTGACGAACGACGCCGTCATTAACATTACCGATTTCAACCAGGACGGGATACCCGAAGTATATGTCGGGAACAAAATCTTCTCAATAATCGACGGCAGGCCTCTGTTCAACGGTAACGACAGCTACAACATAGACCTTTCGGGCTATACCACCATTGGCGACATGGACGGCGACGGCAAGCCCGAACTCATCTCAGGCAATCAGATATACAAGGTGAACATCGTCAATGCCAACGGGACAGCCTCGAATACCGTAACCGCGATGACAGGCGGCTACGCCCTGCCCGCCAATGTGCTCCCGACAGGCATCGCCACTACCATGGGACGCACGCAGGTAGCCGATTTTGACCTCGACGGCAAACTGGAAGTCCTTGTGGTGACGAGAAACAGCACGGGGCATCCGTACGCTTACCTGTGGAAACCCAATCCCGGCGGGACGGCGGCACAACTGCTCGGAAGCTACACAGGAGGGCAGGCCGGCGCAACCACCGTCGGATCGCCATTAGTTGGAAATATTGATTCGGACCGCTATCCTGAAGCCGTATTCATATCGAACGGCGCCCCGGATTCGCTGATGTACGCCCTGAAATATGATCCTTCAAAATCGATGGGATACAGGCTCGTCCAAAAGTGGACGCTCAAGCATACGGACGAATCAGGCGCAACCGGCATGAGCCTTTTCGATTTCGACCTGAACGGATCGGCCGAGATATGCTACCGCGACCAGTACAGCCTGCGCATCATCGACGGATCGGGACCGATCCCCACCGTGAATGCAATATTCCCCAATGTTACGTCCGGCACGCGCATTGAGATGCCCATCATCGCCGATGTCGACGGCGACGACCAGGCCGAACTGATCGTGAACGGATACACGTCGGGATACCGCGAAAGAGGATACCTCCGCGTCTTCAAGGCGCCGGTCAATGGCCGCTGGGCCCCGGCGCGCAAAGTGTGGAACCAGTATGGCTACACCTCGCTCAACGTCCATGACGACCTTACCATCCCGGCGCAGCCGGCAAGCCCCGCACTCCGCATGTCCGGTAAAGACGGGATACTGGGCAATGCTGATGACGTCTACCCGTTCAACAACATATTCCAGCAGCAGACAATGCTGGACGCTGACGGCAACCCCCTCTGGCTCACGCCCGATCTGGAATTCCTTTCAGCAGCCTGCGACTATGATTCCGGCGGCGATTCGCTACGCATCTCCGTGAAGTTCACCAACATCGGCGACGCCGTAGCCTCGGCTCCCGTCTTCCTCGCCGCCTACCGCAACGCCGCGGCCGACGGCGCGGCCATAACCGTCGACAGCCTCATGCAGCCCGTGGCGCCGGGCGACACCGTACAGACCGTCATCACCGTGCACAATTACTCCGCCGTCCACCCTTCGCCGGGGCACATCGCAGTAAGCCTGAACGACCGGGGCGAAGGCCGCCACGTACAGCAGGAATGCGACTATGGCAACAATCAGAGCGAAGACCCCGTCTACGGGCTGTTCAACGACGCGCAGACGGTGCAGGCCTACCGCCACGTCGAAATCGCCCTCCTGCGCAACGACTGGCTGCCGGCTGGCGCCCTCGCACCCGGTTTTCATCTGCGCGATTCCGTCGTGCTCCAGCCCCGTAACGGCGCGCTGATGCCCTCCGGCAACGACAGCACGCTGGTCTACATCAACAGCGGCGTCGACAGCCTGACCCACCACATCGACTCCTTCCGCTACGAAATCACCTTCTATAACGACGGCCTGAAAACCTGGCAGAAAAAGTCCGCCACCGTATACATATATATAATTGCCGATACCTGCGGCGGATCGGCCTGCTATGACGTGACATACACGGCCACACTCCCGGCCATACCCGCGGGCACGGACTTCCGCTGGTATGCAGGGGCGACGGTGGCCGATACCGTCTATCTGGGTTCCGGTGTGTCGCACGCCTTCGGTACGATGCGGGGCGACAGCCTCCGGATGGTGAAGCCCGTCACCTCCGGCACGGCGCCGTGGAACCGCGCGGGCGGTTTCCCGCCAGGACTGTTCACCGTGCACGCACCGACGTCGGGTACATCCGTATCCATGCGCTGGACGGGCATCATCGACAGCGACTGGCACAAGCCGGCGAACTGGGTACAGCAAACGCAGTTGGGAAATACAACTCATGAAACACCTGTTTCCTGGCCGCCGTCCCGGTGTACGGATGTGGTGATCCCGTCCGACGCGCCCTTCTATCCGGAACTGACCGACACGGCCCGCTGCGCCGGCATCACCCTGAAAAACCGCGCCATGATCAAAAATCCGCACGTGCTGGTTTACGACAGCGCGCGGGTGGAACTTCAGCTGTGTGCGACCGAGCGCGACCGCTTTGTCATGTGGTCGGCGCCGCTGCGCGACATGTATTCGGGCGACTATCACTTCAAGGGGGCAGACGGTCTGCCGCGCTGGGGCGACGTCTCCATGAATTACTTCCAGCTGAAGAATCCCGATGGCGGTGCGGCACAGCCCGACATGTTCACCGCCGCATTCGGTGCCCCGGGCGATTCGCTGCCGCTGGGTAAGGCCTTCAACGTGCGAGTGACAAGTACAAGCGAATCGCGCACCCGTCCGCTGATCTTTCCGCAGCCCGACCTGTCGTATCAGCCCGACGGCCATGCGCCCGTCTCCACGCCCCGCACCAGCGGCCACCGCTTCATCACGGACGCCCCACTGACGTGGGATGGTACCGAGCATTTCGAACTGCCGGTCTACGGCGGCGACACGGGCGGAAACCATGTGCAGGTCGTCAACCCCTACCTGGCCTGGCTGCGTGTCGACACCTTCCTGAAGTACAACGGCGACCGCCTCGACCCGACCGGATACCACATCTGGAACGGCGACACGAACAGCAGCCTGATCGCCGTCAAGTTCAACGGCGACGGGAGTATCCTCCTTGCCGGCAATCCGACTTCCGCCCCGCTTGAATATGTTGCGCCGCTGCAATCGTTTTTTGTGACCAAACTCAATCCGTCCGGAAACCTTTCTTCCGTGCGGATGTCGCCCGCATGGACGACGACCCGCAGCCCATCGTCGCCCTACCAGCTCTTCGCCACGGAAGCGGAACACGGCGTGCTGCACGTGCGGGCCATACAGGGCGAACACCGTATGGGCCATGCCGCGCTGCTCTTCGACAAACTCCGCGCCACGCAGGAATACCGTGCCGGCGAAGATATGCGTGCCCTCTTCTATGACGCCAACCCGCTGTCGATCTACGTACTGACGCCCTTCGGCGAACCGCTGGCCATCTCGGCCGACGGCGAGTACCACACGCACACGACCGCTCTGGGCCTGCGCATCGCACAGACCGGCGAGGTGACGCTGGAATTTAATGGCCAGGAGTTGTTTGGCCACGATGTCTATCTGGTCGACCGCGCGCTGAACCGGGAAGTCTTCCTGCAGGAGACGCCGGCATACACCTTCACGGCCGTCAAGCCGCCAGGCGCGGCAGCGCTGGAACTGAACGACCGCTTTGTGCTGCGGATGGAATACACGGGGATGCACAACACTGACGTGCCGCAGGTTTCCTCCTGGACAGCCGGTGCCGTGGACGGCGCGATCCTTGTCCAGGCAGCGTCGGGCACGATCAGCAACCTGCGGATATATACCGTGGCCGGCGCCGCAGTCTATTCCGCACGGGAGAGCGGGACACACTTCCGCATCCCGGTGGAGCGCGGACGGGTGTACATCATTCACGCGGAGGTTAATGGCTCCGGCGAAACGAAAAAGATCATTGTGAAATGATCCTGCCACCACGGCATGAAGGGATTGGCCTTGCGCCTGTCTGCCATCACATATCGTTCGGTTGCGACACCAGCGAAGAGAGCTTTGCAATACCCGCGACCGAACGATATGTGGCGGTTGCCGGCCACTTTTCGGGCTTTTATTTTCACCTGATTTTCAAAGCGATGCTGGGCGAAAGTCCGGGAGAATACATCCGGCGGCTGCGCATGGAAAAGGCTGCATTCAGATTGGATACAAGCTGCTTCCCCCCGAAAGCAATATCTTTCAAAAGTGCACTGAGGCTGGCAGCACTGTTTTTCTTGACAGGAGAGGCAGAGTATTCTGTAGAGTCTCTACGGAAAGACCTCGAAAAACTTAGTGAACGGATAAGCAAACAAATAATGCCTCTGCGTTCTAAAAAAAGACACTACACAAGAAAAATAAAAAAAGTAAAATCCCAAAAATACAGATGATAATTGCGCTATGAATGAAACACGCGGAGATACCTTACGGTGCCGAGAAACACCCAATAGACATATCGGGCCTATTTTTGAAAATTTGGCCGGTTGGACTGGTTATGGATTGTGTTTTGCCTGCCGAGGCGTGCTAATTTGAATGCATGCGATACAACCGAGCAGAATGCGAAACATTTTTTCCAAATCTTCCGTGCAGCAATCTTGGAATATGACGCATCTTATCCAACAACAGGATTCCGAAAGCGGGCCTGCATTGAGTGTTAAAGATTCTGTAAATAGAAAATGTTCTATGGGAACATCGTACATTTGTGAGGAAAAAGTAAAGATGAAAATTAAACTTTGACAGGGAAAAAGAGTCCAATGGACATTATAAGATATAATGTATTTGATAATTTAAACTTAAAATAGAGGAGAAACAAAAATGAAAACAATGAAATGGGCTTCCTTAGCGGTCATGCTTACGCTTACGCTGAGCGCAATGGCACAGGAGGAGTTCTTCGATGATGTATATTTCTCTTCCGGCAAAAGCAAAAAAAGTGAAAAGGTCACGGAAAGAAAGAAGACTGAGGTCATGCAAAATGCTAACACAGAAACGGTAAAGGCAACAGCGCGCCTCTCGGGAATGGATGTGGATGTAGACGCTTATAATCGCAGGTATGCCGGTCCGGAAGAAGACGAGGTCGAAGATATAGAAATTTATGCCGATGGCGAACCCGAAAAGACGGAAAGCCATTCGGATACGGAATATTCGGAACGGATCATCCGCTATCATTCGCCCAGCAAAATTACCATAGCCGGGGCGGACAATGTGGACTTGTATCTCAGCGACGGCTATTACGCATACGGATATGATACGGATTATTCTGACGGACAGTCGAACGTGAGTGTGAACGTGACGATGGGCAACGGTTGGTATGATCCCTGGTACAGTTCATGGCATAGTCCTTACTGGTCTTTCTGGCACTATCCCTATTGGGGCTGGGGAGGCGGTTGGCATGACCCCTGGTATTACAGTTGGTATTCACCTTGGTATTATAACAGCTGGTATTCACCTTGGTATTACGGAGGCGGAGGCTATTACGGTTACTACGGACATCACCATCACGGTGGCTATGATTACGGACACGACAGATCGTACGACCGCAATCAGGGAGGCCGTTCGTCCGCAAGCAGTTACGCTTCCGGGCGCAGCAGTGCGGGTTTCCGTTCGTCGGCTGCCTCCGGCCGCAGTTCCGCCTCGACACGGAGCGCATCTTCTTCCCGTGCAACGACCCGCGAAAACGCCGAATACCGCGGTTCCGGCAGAAGTTCTTCACTGAAAAGTTCGGCGACGACATCCCGTTCGTCATCTGCAAGTGTGAGTGGCAATCGTTCCTCATCGCGCCAGTCAAGCGTAAACGGCCGAAGTTCATCGAATTCGCGCAGTTCGGGAACCGTCAATAACGGCAGTACCGCACGAATCTCTACGCGCAGCAGCAGTGCCGGCACATCGCGCTCATCCTCCGCACCTTCGGTAAACAGTAGCACACGCTCAAGTTCCTACTCATCCGGTAGCAGCAGCCGTTCGAGCAGTAGCGGAAGTGTCAGTAGCGGTCGTTCAAGCAGCGGATTCAGCGGTGGCGGTGGAAGCAGTGGAAGCAGTGGCCGTTCGTCAGGTGGCGGTGGCGGTCGCAGATAAACGAAAATAAAAGGATAAGGTTTAAGGTTTCAAGATATAAAAGATTGAACTTTAAACCTTAAACTTTAAAGCGGAAGTTGGATTTTGAAATTTAGTGTAGAATTAAGATAGATAGAATAATATGAAAAAAACCGGGATTTATATCGGAACATTGCTGTTAAGTTGTGGGATGCTGTTTGCACAAGGCGAAATGGACGCATATCGCTACTCGCAAACGGACTTGAACGGTACCGCCCGTTCCATGAGTATGGGTGGTGCATTCGGCGCGCTGGGCGGCGATATGTCGGCAATGTCTCATAATCCGGCAGGGTTGGGCGTATATCGCAGTTCGGAAGTCCAGGCAACCGTGGCCCTGAGCAATGTCCATGCAAGCGCTACCTGGACGGGTATAAAGAACAGCGAAAATCAAACCAGGCTGGCCTTTGACAACTTTTCCTATATAACCTATTTCCCAACCGGAAAAGAGTCGGGAATCAAGGGATGGAATCTGGGGATTGCTTATAATAAGGTAAAGGATTTCGGCCGGAATATCAAGTCGACGGGTAATCCAGGTACTTCCATAGGCGATTTTATCGCTATGCGTACGACCCGGGAAGGCGTTTATCTGAACGACCTGTTTTCGGATGACAGTTATAGCCCCTACAACAATCCAAATTTAAGCTGGCTGTCCATTTTGGGACATGAATCGGGATATATCACCCCGCAGGAAGATGTCGCAAAGAACACGGTTTATCGCAGTTCATTTTCGAGCGCGCCGCAAAGAACCGTGTTCTCCATGACGGAAAGAAACAGTATCATCGAATACGATTTCTCGCTGGCAACCAATATTTCTGACCGGGTGTTCCTTGGCGCCACGCTGGGAATCACGGACCTGGATTACCGCATCTCTTCACGTCTCGATGAAACATTCGCAGGAGAGGACTACGGCTATATAGATAACAACCTTGAGTCGGAAGGCGTGGCTTATTCCGTAAATCTGGGTGTGATTGTCCGTCCGATAGATGCACTTCGAGTGGGAATCTCATACAATTCGCCGAAATGGTATTCACTGACAGATTACTTTTATGCTACAGGGGAAACCTATGTTTCCAATTATGTTTCCAAACCTAAAATGGAAGCCAAGACCCCTTTAGGTCAATATGCCGAATACCGCTTGCGTACGCCGGATCGCTGGATATTCAGTGCGGCAGGAGTTATCGGCAATACGGCATTGGTGAGCCTCGACTATGAACTGACCAATTACAAGTCCATGTATCTGTCAGACAGGCAGGGCTATGGATATGGAGACAACAAGGATATCCGCGAAGATTTCGGTCTGGGACATACGGTGAAATTGGGTGCCGAAGTGAAATTGACTCCGCAGTTTGCCTTGCGTGCAGGTTATATCTGGCAGCCAAGCCCGATGAAAAACCTGCTGAGAAACGGAGGACAGGAAGTCTTTCCGGTGGGAACGGTTTCGCATTTTACGCTTTCAAATGCCACCAGCTACTATACGGCCGGACTGGGCTACCGCTTCACGCCGAATTTCTACATGGATATGGCATATATTCTCCGGAGTCAAAATGAAATGTTATATCCGTTTTCCAACATCTATGCAGAAAACGGTACCACCGAGTTGAAAATCGGGCCTTCCGACTTGTCTATCATTACAAGTCGTATAGCTCTGACTTTCGGATACAAATTCTGAATGCCCCATTTATCGTAGTGGGCAGGGACGGGTTTTGTCCTTAAAAATCCCTATTTTGTACAATAAGCATGCGATTTGGGGATTTCCTTTCAGGAAAATTTGCGCAATTGCAGGACTTTTTATTCCTTTGCTATTGATATTTTTGATGTATAAACAATATAAAAACTGGATGCCTATTGTAACAAACATTACTCTGAAACCAAAAATGTAGGATGTAATGAGAAATTTGAAAACGATGACCGATGAAGAATTGGTCGTATTGTATGCGGAAGGCAACAATTCCGCATTTGATGTATTGTTGAATCGTCATAAAGGGAGTGTCCATTCGTATATATTTTATATTGTACGGGATCGGGATTTAACGGAAGATATTTTTCAGGAGACCTTTGTTAAGGTGATTATGACCATCAAACAGGGGCGATACACGGAAAATGGGAAGTTCAAAGCATGGATTATGCGCATAGCCCATAACCTGATCATTGACAACTTTCGTCAGGAGCGTAATGAAAATTCCATATCGAATGATGAAGTGGAAGGGGATTTGTTTAATGACAGCCGTCTGTGTGAGAAAACGATAGAAGATGAAATGGTACAGGAGCAGGTTTTCGACGATGTCAAGAAAATGATCCGTCACTTGCCGGATCATCAGCGTGCTGTGTTGGAGATGCGTTACTATCAGGACATGAGTTTTAAGGAAATTGCCGAACTCACGGGGGTAAGTATCAATACAGCATTGGGACGGATGCGTTATGCCATCCTGAACATGCGACGGATGGTCGAAGAAAACAAGATTGAACTTTCGTTTGTATAAACAGAATGAAAAGAAAATGAAAAGAGACAAGAGTATTGAATTATTGAATCGTGCGGTGAATGATGAACTGTCTGCCGTTCACCAGTATATGTATTTCCACTTCCGATGTGATGACATGGGATATGAATTATTGTCGGAACTGTTCCGGCGCGTGGCCATTCAGGAGATGATGCACGTGGAGCGTTTGGCCGAACGCATTTTATTCCTGAAGGGAGAAGTGGATATGATCCCGTCACACCCGGTAGCCAAACTGACAGACCCGGAAAAAATGCTGAAAAAAGCCGTGGAAATGGAAACAGCGACGGTCGACGATTACAATCAGTGGGCTCTGGAATGTAGCACTGCACTGGATGCTGCGTCCAAGAAACTGTTTGAGCAATTGGTGGAGGAAGAGGAAGTACATCAGGATCAGTTTGATACGGAACTCGACAACCTCGGAAAATTTGGTATCAATTATCTGGCATTGCAGTCGGTAGAACGTAGCAAGAATGTAGCGACAGCCACTCCTGCCACATCGACTGAATAATGGAAGGTATTCTTTATAAGTATTAGTCATAAATTATATTGAATTATTATATATCTTAGCGTCCATTATGGGGGACGAGTAAATACACCGAGACTAACAGCAATCCAAACGCAAGGAGTTGGAAACCGGATTAAGAGCAGGTCGCAGCCTCTGTTTCCGGATGCGTTGTCAAAGCGTCTTATTGAAGTCAGACGGGACAAACTCCAAAGAAGTGGGGCACACACGGGCATGTGTGCCATAAGTGTAAATAACCGGCTGAAACGGTATAGGGAAGA
>JAIRXI010000318.1 GCA_031268395.1 Tannerella sp.
CGGCGCGGAAATCGGCATCAGCACGCAGAAATTGCACGCCCGCGGCCCCATGGCGCTGCCGGAACTTACCACATATAAATATGTCATCGAAGGGAATGGACAAATAAGAAACTGATTAAAGGATGCGAAATAAATAACTGATGTTACGCATGGCAGTATATCGAACGGGAGGTCGTTCGGACTGGGGCATACCAGTGTTGAATATATCGTTGTGCATAACATCAGGAAATAACATATAAGTGTTTCCCTCCCCGCAGATTGCGGGGAACGGAATGTGAAAGAAAATGGAACAGTTATTTTCAGACAGCGCCAAAGTATACATTTATTTTGGATGAACGGTCGCTACCATGACAAGATAATGTATTGAAAGAAGCACCGGAGAGAGCCATAAAGGATGAAAGGAATAAATTTCAGGCAGGCACCCGGGTTTTACCGAACAAAGCAAGTGAATTTTTTTGAAATTTTCATCCTGCAATGCGTCATTTAATTAGGTTATTAACAGCGCCTTGCCGACGTCGAGGATAAAACAGGCTCCGTTTTAGGTTTTTTAGCAAAAAATTTTTTTCTGTTTTTTTGCCCACATTAAAAAAATAATATATATTTGCCGCCATTATTAATCAAACTTTATGATTCTTGCTAAACGAATATATCAGACTTTTTTATGCTTAATTAACTCTGCGGAGTTGGTTAAGTGCGATATTTTCTTAGAGAGAGAGAGAGAGAGAGAGATGCTATCTGGCGTATGTAATAAGGTACGCACGCGCTAATATACGACATTCCAACTTTTTAGGCAAGGAAAGTTTTCCTGCTTTTTTCCTGTTTTTGCAGCCGTTTTCATACGATTTTTTCTTTTCGCTTCCGGAAAGGGGCGGAGCGCATGTCTGTGCCCTGTTCGGAATATTCTCCATATATCTACTCGTTATCAATGACTTAATATTCAATAACGACTATAGTTTAATTTTGTGTTGCCATTTTGCCCGCAGGACATTCATATCAATGGAAAAAGCGGTCAGACCCATTGCGTGGAACTCCGTACGGAGTTCCATTTTGCAGGACGGTATTCATGATCTATTGATATGCAACTCCTACGGAGTAATGTGCTTTGCAACGCCATTCTTAGCTATAGCCTTCAATAATCAAAAAAATTACAATTATGGCTAAACAAAAAGGAAATGTAGTAACCTACGGGTTAAGTGGAAAGATTGGTGATTTACTGGTATTTCGTCAGCAGGACGGAAAAACGATTGTGTCGAAAATACCGGCACATTCCGGAACCGTATCGGAAAAGCAGGCGGCGCATCGCAGGCGCTTTCAGCAGGCAGTGATTTATGCAAAGGCGGCAACAGTGTCTCCCGAAACGGAGGAACTCTATCGGGTGGCGGCAGGGAAAGGGATATCTCCCTTTAACGTGGCCGTAGCCGACTTTTTTAATGCGCCGGATATTCATCACATTGATTTAAGCGAATATACCGGAAAGGCGGGCGGAAGAATCCGCATTACGGTGGACGACGACGTCGCGGTCAAGTCCGTGAAGGTGGAGATTCGCAACGCCGACGGTTCGCCGGTCGAAGCGGGCGACGCGGCGCGGGGTGCAGGCGGCTTATGGACATATACCGCCGTGCAGGACAACGACAATCTTGACGGAGACAAAATCACGGTGACCGTTTCGGACGTGCCGGGGAATGTCATGCAGGAGGAACGGGAACTGTAAAAACAGGGCAGTACAGGATGAGTACAGGCAGAGTATAGGATGGAAATTGAATTGAGAATTAAAAAAAAGAGAGAATCATGTTTTATACGAGAATAAACAAAATGAAGGTCTTCGACAATCGCGAAGGTTTTTTGGGACTGTTCAACCGGAACGCCGAGCTGCGCATATACAGTTATGCAAATTCTACAAATTCTGTGAATTCCGTATCCGTTTCCGATCTGCTCGGTCTCGACGAGAAGGGGCGCAGGGAAAAACTGCTGGCACAGACGCTGGCCGAAGCCGGACTGCTGGCACAGAGCAAGTATATTGAAATTAACGGCGTGAAGGATAATCAGACGCTGCTGTTCGGCGACGCGGGTCTGGTCGTTTACTCGAGCGAACATATCCCCGGCGAACTGGACGTCCGGCTCTGGGTAATCGAATCGGACGCAGACGTGCGTAGTTTCGCCCTCGAAGCGGACAAAGTGCTCGACAGCGACGCCTTCAAGGGCATATTTGCCGCTGTGGAGACCGCGCTCGCCGTAACCGCCCCGGCGCTGTCGGGCGTGATAGCCGTCGGCAGCGTGGCAGTTAACCTGCTGCGCCAAAAGTTACGCGCCAATAAAGACGATCTCGTCGGTTACTGGCAGGTCTTGCTCAACCGTACGGAACACTATCCGCACGGCACTCGCGACCGCCAGGACGTCTACGACATGACGGGGAACATCATGGTGGACTATACGCTGTTCGGGTTTGAAAACCGTCTGAATTTTGATTTATCTGATTGAATGATTCACATGAAAAATCAAGAAAATCAAAAGAATCACAGTTCGGACATGGAGTTGAAATTGCACAGGAGGTTTTCAGGAAAGGATTACACCGTCGGAGCCCTGTATGTGAACGGTGCGTATTTCTGCGACACGCTGGAGGACGCCGACCGGGGATTGATGCAGACCATGCCTGCGGAAGAGATACGGCGGAAGAAGGTGACGCACGAAACGGCGATCCCGACGGGCGTTTACCGGGTGACGGTAACCCGGTCGCCAGCCAAACGGCGGATGCTGCCACGGCTGCTCGACGTGCCGGGATTCAGCGGGATACTGATTCATCGCGGCAACACGAAAAACGACAGTTCGGGCTGTATCCTGGTCGGAGAAAACCGGATGAAGGGAAAGGTAATCAATTCCACGCCGTACGAAACGCGCCTGGTCGAAATCCTGACCGAAGCGCAGGAGCATGGCGAAGAAATAACAATTGAAATTGAATGAAAAGAAAATCAATGAGCATGAACAGGCCGTTCCGATTCTTGAATCACCGGATTTAAAAATTCCGGACGGCCGCAGTAAATCATCTTTTAAAACAAAAATGCCTATGAAACAGACAGAATTTGACGAACAGCAGAGCGACCGGAAAACGCCGGTACCGTCTTCCGGTCGCATCGACTTTTAAGCAAAAAGAGTACCATGTTAAAACAAATAAAATTATAATACAATGACAGACAAATTAATTGGCGGCGTAAAAAGCGCCGGACCTGAAAAACAAATAAGAATTATCACGACAATGTTCATCCTGCTGATGATTGCAGGCCCGGCAGTGACGCACGCGCGGGACGGCTATTCGCCGGAAACATCCGAATCGCAGCAGCGCAAAATCCAAATTACAGGCACGGTTGTCGATGACAAGACAGGCGAGTCAATCATCGGAGCGAATGTAATGGAGAAAGGAACCGGCAATGGAACGGTGACGGATGTGGACGGGCATTTCTCGCTGTCCGTGACGGAAAACGCGACGCTGCAAGTGTCGTACGTCGGATATATCACGCAGGAAATCGGCGTATCATCTTCGACGGGAAGGAATCTCTCAATCAAACTTGAGGAAGACACCAGGGCGCTGGACGAAGTCGTCGTGGTCGGATACGGCGTCCAGAAGAAAAGTAACGTGACCGGAGCAATCGCTTCGGTAAAAGCAGACGAGATTGTAAACCGTTCGAACGAAACCGTAGGCAGCGCCCTGCAGGGCAAACTGGCCGGGGTGCAGATATTGAACACATCCGGCGCTCCGGGTGCAAGCGCCACTTTCCGTATCCGCGGATTTTCGTCGACCGTTTCAAGTCCTGACCCGCTGTTCATAGTCGACGGCCTGAAAGTGAACGACATTGACTATCTCGACCCGAACGGCATCGAATCGATAGAAGTATTGAAAGATGCGGCGTCGGCAGCCATTTACGGCGCGCAGGCGGGAAACGGCGTCGTGCTTATTACTACCAGGAAAGGCTCCGAAGGTTATTCGAAAGTAAGCTATAACAACATGTTCACATTCTCAGCCCCGGCCAGCCGCGTGGATATGATGAACGCCGCGCAGTTTAAGGAATACTGGACGGAATACGGACAGTACGGCGAACAGTCGTTCCAGAACGGCGACACCAACTGGCAGGATGTGATGTTTGAAACGGGAGTCCTTATGCGTCATACGGTCGGCGTGCAGGGCGGAAACAATAAAGGCTCCTTCTATGTCGAGGCTACTTATTTGAGTAACGACGGTATTGTCACCGGCAGTAATGATGTGAACAAGCGTGTTACGGCCCAGATCAATGCCGACTATAAAATCAAGCCCTGGCTTAAATTCGGCGTCACCAACTCCATTGAAAGAGGTTATATGCATCGCGTGTCGGACAATAACTTTGCCGGAACGGGCAGCGCAGTGGCCGGAGCCTATTACTTCGACCCTACCGTTCCCGTATTTTATCAGAACGACAGCGACGCTCCCGCATCCCTGAATCTCGTGGGAGCGGAAGCCGCCGGGTACAATGTGTTCCGGAATGTCGACGGGAAACTGTACGGGCAGTCGGTGGCAATGATGTCCAACCTGTGGAATCCGCTGCTGATGCGCGATACGCAGGATACCGCCAATGACGTGGATTCAAGAGAATTCTGGAGGACGAATATAAACGGTACGGCTTTTGCCGAAATCACTCCCTTCGACGGGTTTGTATTTACTTCGCGCCTGGGATACAGGTTTTTCACGTTATATGCAAAAGGATACGCTCCTCCCTACTATATACATGCGCAGCAGATATCTACCGCAGCCAATGTTATAGGGCAGAACTTTAATAACATATATTACCAGTGGGAAAACTTTGCCAACTACAACAAGTCCTTCGGCAAGCATGACGTGTCTGCAATGGCCGGCTTCGAATATGCAAATAACCGTATTGAGACCGTCAACGCCCGCGCCAACGGACTGACCAATCTGAGCGAAAACTTCCATTACCTCGAATTCTACGATCCCAACGCGAGTATCCGTACAATGGGCGGTACCGATTACTACCGGGCTAACACATCCTATTTTGCCCGCGTCGCCTATACGTATGCGAATAAATATAATTTGCAGGTCAGCTTTCGCGGCGACGCCTACGACATGTCGAAACTTTCGAAGGAGAATCGCTGGGGATATTTCCCTTCTGTCTCGGCAGGCTGGACGATTACGAATGAAGGTTTCCTCGGGAATTATAACAGGAATCTGCTGTCATTCCTAAAATTGAGAGGATCTTACGGCATTAACGGCAATATCAATTCGCTGACCGATTTTACCTGGACGAATACAATGAGCCTTGACGGACTGTACAGCCTGAATAACCGGGGCATGATTATGGCGGCCAATCCTTCCGAAGTCCTGGCCAATCCCAATCTGACATGGGAGGAATCAAGACAATACGATCTGGGAATCGACATGCGTTTCCTGAAGGATCGCCTGACCTTATCCGTAGATTATTATGACAGGGTGACGACCGGCATGCTTACGTCTATCGACGCACCTGCCGTATCGGGAACGAGCAGTCAGTGGGTAAATCGCGGCAGGATAAAAAATACGGGATTTGAATTTGACCTCGGCTGGAGAAGCCGCATAGGGAAGGATTTTACTTACGGTATTACCTCCAATCTGTCTACAGTAAAAAACGAAGTGGTGGAATCACCTCTCGGCGCCGGCAGAACAGAGGGCGGAGACAACTTCTTTATGCCCGTCACGTTCCTCGAAGCCGGCTACCCGATGTATTCCATCCGGACTTATGTACACAAGGAAATAGATCGGGAAACAGGTCTTCCGGTTTACTATACGGCGGAAGAATTGGGCACCAACGACGGAAGAGATTATGTAGGGTCGGGTATTCCCGATTTTACATACGGCTTGACTGTGAACGTGAAATACAAAAATGTCGACCTGACCATCTTCGGCTCGGGCGTGCAGGGCAATGAAATGTTTCTTGCCGCCTATCGTCCCGACCTGCCTATTGCCAATTTGCCTGCCTTTGTATTCAATAATCGCTGGACGCCCGAGAATCGTGATAATCCCCTATTCCCCAAAGCCAACATGCAGGACGGTTCGATTTTTACCGGAGGGCGGTATCCGATGTCGGACTTCTGGGTATTTGACGCATCCTATTTTAAGGTGAAGCAGATACAGTTGGGCTACACGCTACCGCAGGCGCTCGTGAGAAGAATCGGTATCCAGGATTTAAGAATTTACGCTTCGGGCGAAAACCTGTTTACATTTACCGAATACAAGGGTAACGACCCGGAATCCATGTCCGCCACTTATGGTTCAAGTATTGGTATCGACCGTATAAATTATCCGTCGACCAGAAACTATATTTTCGGACTTAATTTATCATTCTAATTTTATAATACAACAAAGATGAAAAATATAATTATTATATCAATATTAATGACGGGAACTTTGCTGTCTTCCTGCTCCGATTCATTGGATGGCGTTGAACAGTTAGGCGCATTGGAAATGGAAAAATTCTACGCCAGCGCCGCCGACGCAGATGCGGAAGCACTGATCACTTCCGTGTATAATTCGAGCTGGGATACCTGGGATAATGGGGACATTAACTATATGGAAGGTGTACGGGGCCTGACCGATGAATTATTAAGTACGGGCACCGATGTTTACGCCGGCGCTTCTACCGAGACTGCTACTATGGAAAATTTTACCGGATTATATTCCATCAACTACAAGTGTAATTTGATTATTGAAAATCTGGCGGACAATTCGGAAGTAAAATCACGCGTAATCGGAGAAGCATATTTCTGGCGTG